>CAYYFU010000008.1:0-8968 GCA_964471095.1 uncultured Pseudomonadota bacterium | reverse complement strand
AATCAACCGACGGCAAATACAAGGTCCTTGTTATCGACGATGATAAACTGATCGGCCTTAGTTGGAAATCACTCAAGGAAGAGCTGAACATCAAGGACCTCCACTATTTTCCGAATCTGGAGGCGTTTGTCGAATCCGGAATCGATCCCCGGACAATTGATATTGCCTTTGTGGATTTAAATCTCGATGGATCCAGGCATGATGGAGTGGCGGTCCTAAATTATCTCAAGGAGAAAGAGGTTCGGCGGGTCGGAATCGCCTCGGGGGGGCGTGCATCAGGGTAAGGATCCCCGCTTGGCGAGGGCCGATTTTTTTCTCAAGGACAAACTGCCCGAGTCACTTGAGGCCTATTTATCATGATGCCTGAAGGGGAAAAACTGCGGCAAATCTGCCACGGCCTACGAAGCCCGGTTGCTGTTCTGCAAACTTACCTAAGGGCGAGCGCGAAGGAACCCTTGACTCCGGAAATCCGGCAATTATGCGAGGCAGCCAAGACCAGCCTTGAAAAGATCAAGGAGTTGATCGACCAGCTGGAACGTCTTGGCGTGTCTCAAGAGTAACCTATCAATCCGGGTCACGCCCCCTGGATCAGACCTTCTGGTGTTCGGAATCCGGACTGACAGACCGGATTCCGAACGGTCATGGAGGCGAGTAACCTTCGAACCGATGCCTGACTAAACCCGCCCATAATTTATAACTATATGATATTACTATGTTTTATATAATCAGCGCAGTCCAGGTACGGGTTTTCCCGCTTTTGGCACACCCCTTGCTTATATGGGTTCTTCAAGGATCTGGAAAGATCCCGTATCCATGAACGCTTGGGACAAGAGGCTATGGCGCAGGGTGATAAGGGGAACTCTTCTCCTCTTGGGAGCGGTTTCGTTTCTCTCTTCCAACCAGGCGGATGCCACCCTCTGTATCCAGCCATCGGGCGGCTTCACCTCTACCTCATATGGCTTTGGGAGTGTCGTTGTTGGGAGCTCGACAACCAGGACGGCCACCGTTCGTTATTTGGGCAGTTGCGTCTATCCCTCCCCGGTTGTCGCCACGGTCTCGGTTCCGCCCGGATTTTCAGCAAATCCCTCTTCGTTTACCATCGCTAATGGGACAACCGTTGACGTCACTTTGACATTCTCCCCAACCTCCGCGGTCAGTTATTCGGGGACGGCGAGGGTCAGCTTCACCGGGGGGATGTCGTCGAGAACCGCTTCAGTTTCCGGATCGGGCACCCCGCCTCCCACTCCCGTACCAACCCTCAACACGGATGCGCTCGACTTCGGCACTGTCACCGTGGGGGGGTCGACAACGCGTTCCTTCACCTTGAGTAACACAGGTGGCGGCACCCTTAACGGCAGTGCCTCTGCGTCGTCCATTTTTAGCGTCTCCCCCGGCTCATTCAGCCTCGGGGCAGGTAGTTCGCAGTCGTTCGTGGTAACTTTTTCTCCTAATTCGGGGGGGATCTATTCCGGCAATGTCAGTTTCACCACTCCATTCATAACGCCGCCGGGACCGGTTTCACTCGTAGGGATCGGTTACCAGCCGCAACCGAATATCAATGTGAACAATACGAGTTTTGATTTCGGTCAGCCTCTCGTGAACAGCACCGCCAGCCGAACGCTCTCCATCAGCAACGTCGGAGATGCCACGCTCACCGGAAACCTCGCAGTCACGGGACCTTTCACCCTTTCGGGGACTGCCTTTAGTATCGGACCGGGCGGGAGTCAGTCGTTTACGATCAGCACCACACCGACAACTACGGGTCCCTTGAGCGGCACATTGACCATCACCAGTAATGATCCCGACGCGCCAACGGTCCCCTTGGGGTTGAGCGGTTCCGCGGTTGCCCCCGGCCTGGGGATTAGCTCCTCTTCCGGGGGCGCAGGGGCCGTTCTCCCTGGTTCGCTGAATTTCGCGAATGTCATGGTAAATCCCCTCACGAACGAATCCGGATCACTCGATTTGACGGTGGAGGTCACGAACTCCGGCGGAGCGACTCTGGCTATCTCGAACATTGTTACCGACAGCGGGTTCTTCACCCCGTTGGCGACGGCACTCATCGTGGCCCCCGTAGGGACAAGTTCCTTTGGCGTCCGTTTTCGGCCGGACAGGATCGGCGATTTCAGCGGCACCCTCACAATCAACTCGAACGCCTTTCCGAATCCGGTCTGGACGATGAGCCTTTCCGGCACGGGGATCGCGGGGCTTGATCTGCTCCCCTCGAATATGGAGGTGACGCAGGCGATCCAGACCTCAGACAATTCTCTCCCGTTGATTTCCGAAAAGCCAACCGAGGTCCGGGTCTTTATTGATGCCCTGCTTTTTGCCGGTGAAAACAGCTTTGGGGGGCTGGCCCCGATGGCGGACGGGCTGATCCGGGGTGTGGACGGGGTCCTCCATGTATACCGGAATGGGGTGGAGGTCCCCGGATCTCCCTTAAGATCGCAAAACGGACCGATCGACGTGGTTCCAAATCCGGAACGTCGAAACGTCAACGACACCCTGAACTTCCTCGTCCCGGGATCGATGTCCCAATGCGCCTCCTGTCCGGACCCCGTCGGTATGGAATTCAGGATTGAGATCAATCCGGCGAGCGGATCGCGCGTCAACCGCCAACTGGAAAATAATTATGAGAACAACTTCTACGCCTGGTCGTTCCCGTTCTGGAAGAATTACAAACCGAGGATCCACTATATTCCTCTTTCGGTTTTGGGGCGGGTGCTTCCACCCGATTCCTTGATGATCGACGGGACCGGTCTTTTCAAAAAGGTTTTCCCCCTCTCCGGAATTACCTATATTCGGCGGCCGCCGCTTACCGTCAATCAGGACATTACCACCGGAAATTTCAGAAATGTCTTGGCGGCGCTCTTCTTTGCCTCGCATCTCGGCAATGTGACGCCTCCCGATCGCACTTACGGCTGGTATCCTCTCAATTACGTCAGCTCAAGCTGGGCTGAAGATATACCGGGAAGGGTTGCTATGGGACAGAGCCTCTTGAACCTGACCAATACGGGGGAAATCTTTACCCATGAGGTCGGTCATACGTACGGCCTTTGCCACACCCACCTGCCGGTTGCTGTACACTGCCCCAGTGGTTATACGGATGGACACACCGTTGATATGGGAACAATCGGCGAGATCGGTTTTGATACCGAAGAGACGGAGACGATCCTTCCGGTTCCATCGGCCGACTGGTCAACCTGCCTTGCATCGAATCTCGCCGATTGTCCTGGCACCGGCGCGATCGACTTCATGGCGTATAAGCCAACCAATCCGGCACAGTTTAATAACTATCGTGGATGGGTTCATCCGCAACGTTATCAGTTTCTCTTTGATCGGCTGCGGAGCCGCCTTGCCGACCCTGCCACTGCGCGCGGTTGTGGCAATCTCCTGAACTGCGTCAATCGCGCGACGGTCCCGTCGCTTTTGGTTGCCGGTTCGATCTCTCCCCAAGGAACGGGAGAAATCCAACCGATCTACGAGACCGACTCGGTCCCCGATGCCGTGGAAGACGCGACGGAAGAAAACCCGCTTTTGGTCCGGGCGGTGGACGAAACCGGCAACATCCTTTTTGAATTTCCCCTTTCTGATGCCGGGGGAATGACCGGCTTTGGAGGGGATGAGACTGAGAAGACCTTTACCTTTAACCTGATCTTGCCGGATCTGGAAGGGGTGGAAAAAATTGAACTCGTTAAAGACGGTCAAGTGCTCGCACGTCGCTCCAAGACGAATCATTCACCGGTTATTTCCCTGGTCTCTCCACAAGGAGGAGACCTCGTCCAGGGGGTGTTGAACGTTGAATGGACAGCGGCCGACGAGGATGGCGACCGCTTAAGCTACTCGATTCTTTACAGCATCAATGGCGGTGAGACGTTTGAGACGATCGGCGTGGAGTTGCGGCAAAACACCCTCCAATATGACACCTCCAGACTGGGTGGGAGCGAGCATGCAATTGTGAGAGTCGTAGCGACGGATGGTTTTAATACCGCCTCGGTCGATTCCGAACCGTTCCGGGTTACCTCCAAGCCACCGCAGGTGCTGATCGTCTCACCTGTGGAAGGGCAAACGATCTTCAATGGAACCAGTGTCACTTTGGAGGCGGATGCCTCCGATCCGGAGGATGGGGAGATGCCCGACGACGTGATCCATTGGGAATCCGACACCTCAGGGCCGCTCGGAGACGGAAAATCACTCGGTGTAACGTTGCCGATAGGCAACCACACCCTCACCGTCACAGTAACCGATCGAGACGAAAACAGCACGAGCCACAGCGTCAATATCATCGTAGTGGATGGGGCGCTCGCCCCCCGGGCTGATGCGGGCCCCGATCAGGCGGTTGATGAGGGATTTACGACTGTTCTGGATGCGACCGGGAGTTCCGATCCGAACGAGGGGGATACTTTGACGTTCGAGTGGAGACAGCTGGAGGGCCCGGCGGTCATCTTGGATGACCCAATTTCACCCAATCCGGTCTTTACCGCGCCTCCAGTCATCGCGGACACGGGCTTGAAATTCCTCGTCACGGTCACCGATCCGACCGGAAACAGCGCGACCGACTCGGTCGATGTTGCCGTCTTGAACGCGTTCTATCCCGAACTTCGTCTTACCGAAGCGGAAATCGATTTTGGATCGATCGCCGTGGGGGATTTGGCGGAACGGACCTTCTCTATCCAGAATGACGGCAATGAGCCGTTGGAGATCACCGGCTTCGAGATCAGCCGATCCGCCTTTACGGCAGGGCCCTCCAATCTGACACTTCTTCCCGGAGAATCGACAAACTTGACGGTGCGCTTCACCCCGAATGAACCGGCGCAGTATGACGCAACGCTTCGGGTTCTTTCCAACAGCATTGCAGGGGTCAATACGATCGTGGTATTGAAGGGGAGTTCGCCGGAGCCGGAGAGAGTCTACGATGACACCGGTGTGGGAGGGGATCTATTGCCAACATTAGAGACAGTGCCAAATAACCAGGAATCCCCGGAACTCGATTCAATTTCCGAGACGGAAGAAGGGGCTCTTCCCGCTTCGTCGGAGGAAGTTTCGGAAATACCGACGACGAACGATGAGTCGGGCAATGGCAATCATTACCAGTTTGTTGGGATCGGGGGGTGTAGTCTGGTGATGCAATGAAAAGGGCCCTGCCATTCTTGTTGTTATTTTTTTTGAGTTGTAGCTCCACGCAGGAGTTTTCAGATCCTTGCACAGATCCAGATTTGTTTACCAGTCTGTCGGTGACCTCAAAAGATTTAGAGGACGGCTTTCTTCTGATTGATGCCGAGCGTGACGTGTTTTACCTCGTGTCAGGTCTCAAGATCTACCAAACTTCTGTCGACGGTCAGTGGGAGAAGCTTTACGAGTATGAGGGAAGCGATTCTCAGTCGGTTGTTTCTGCGGTCCTGGACTCCACTGCAAGGAAACTTTATTTTCTGACTTCCGCGCCAGATTTATTTTCTTCATCAACGGATATCTTGGAGCTCAATTTATCGGATAAAACGGCCATCAGTCTGCTTACCAGTCAGGGGCCGTCCTCCTGCGTTGGTGGATTCTTGAGTTTCGATACAACTGTGAAGATCCTTTATGCAACCTGTCAGGCCGGACTCTACCAGAAGAAGTCCGGTGAAGATTGGACAATAATCTCTGATTCTGTCTCTTACGTCGGTGTGGATGCCGCCGTTGCCTTCTCGAAAGGAGCTGATTCTTATATCTGTATCGCCTCAGACAATGGCATTTTGTGTCGTGTCAATGGGGGTGCCTGGGAGCGGTTGGAAGAGGCGACGGGAGTTGCCTCAGCCCCTTCCCTCAATCGCCAACTTCACTATGATGCCGTCAACGATCGACTTTTTGTCGCCATCGAGAGAGGAAGTGACGCGGCCGCTTCTGCCGGTCAGCCGGTCTGCTCATTGTTGGTCAGTGAAGGGACAGGTCCGTTACAAGAACCAGTTTCACTTAACGGGGATTGTATAGAAAGTTTTACTGTCAATGAAACGACCGGTGATCTCTATCTTGTGGGTACTTCTTGCGGCCTTTACCGGTATTCCAACGGCTCCCTGACTTCTGTCGGTACGTTCGGAACACCGCTTGCCATAGTGCCGAGTGGAGGATCCACCTGTGCCTCCCGTTTGGTGATCAATTCTTCGGATGGGGTCTTGTATAGTTTCGCCTATGATGAGGACTCTGATGCCGATTCCTGTAAGGTGGGCGCCTGCCCTGTCACAATCTCTGATATCATTGCGATGTGTGTGGGGCCCTGACCCGTGAAATTCAAGCTGTTTGTCATCACTATCACCCTTGTCCTGTCTCAGGGTGCATGGGCACAGACCACCGGCCTTTCAGGATTTGACTTACGACTCTATCGTCCTCCCGCCGAAGGAAGCGGGATCTTCAATCTCCATGGTTCCCGGCTCCTCAACCCGTGGGATCTTGCCGCTGGGTTTCAAGTGGAACAGGGTCACGGCCTGCTCGCCGCAACCAACAATGCCGGTCAACAGATCCGGGTAGTGAATGACATGACGACGTTAAATACCGGCGTTGCGATCGGGCTGACCGATTTTCTGCAGGCGGGTCTTACCCTGCCGGTGATCGTCCTGGAGAAAGGCCGGAACTTTAATACCTCAACGGCATTCAGCACCGCCTCATTGGGAGACATCCCGCTCGATCTAAAAATCGGGTCTCTTGAAACCGGAATCGGCAACCTCGCCTTTCTCTCCGAGGTCACGCTTCCGACCGGAGCGACCGGGAAATTCACCGGTTATCGGACTGTCGGTTATGAAGGCAAGGCGATCTTCGACAAGCAGGTTGGCCCTCTCTATGGAGCCGTCAATGCAGGGTACCGAACCTTTGGCAGAACCCAAGTCGCGAATCTCGATTGGGATGATCTGTTGACCTTCGGCGGGGGTCTCGCCTGGACCCTGCCGAGCCGGGCCGATTTTCTTGACCTGATCGGCGAGGTGGATGGGACAAAGGTCATACGGACCTCGGGCGAATTGATGACGCCGGTGGAATGGCTTGCCGGGTTGAGGGGCAGGATCGGTGACCGCTGGGGCATACAGATTGGCGGTGGAAAGGGGATCACCAGCGGCGTCGGGGGCGGCGAGTGGCGGGTTGTCGCCGGGATTCAGTGGAGTCCCCAAAGAGAGAAAATTGGGCGTAAAGATAAGGCCCAGCTTTTGGAGACGATTTATTTCCGCTTTAACGACGATAAATTCCTCCCGAAATACGAACCGAGACTTGAGGCGGTTGCGGAGAGACTGAAGGCAAAACCAAAGGGCAAGATCAAGGTAAGGGGTCATGCCGATGGCGAGGGCTCCGAGGAATACAATCTGGATCTCTCCCGCCGCCGGGCCGAAGGGGTCGTGAAATCGTTACGGGATAAGTCGGCCGGCAAAGAGAAGATCGTGATCGAGGCGGTTGGCAACAAAGAACCGGCGGCCGACAACCGAACCTACGAAGGCAAGGCGAAGAATCGCCGCGTTGAAATCATCCAGATGCCCTAGTCCCACTTCCCGGACGGTGTTTCCCGACTCCGTTACACCTCGGTTTCTTTGGCCTACTACGCCCTGTAAGCCCCTTCTCTACTGACCTGATATTCTTAATTTTTTCGTCACTCAGAAAATCCACAAACTGGCACGCCTCTTGCTTTATGTAGACTGTAAGAACGACGGTTCGGGGGAGCCGCCATGGAGGTGACCATGGAAACCCGGCTCAAAATAAAGTCCTCTCTCCTGCTTCTCCTGGCCCTTTCGGCCTGTGGAGGATCAAACAATGAAATAGACCCTTCAGTCAGTGCGGTTGTCGAGGCGGCAAAATTCGATCCGATCGATTCGCCGCAGCTGTTTCAGGAGTCATTCAATGAAATCGGGAATGCGGAGGATTGGGGTTTTGCCAAATTTGAAGTGACGTTTGAGCGGACCACTTTTTCTGACGATTGCGAACCGTCCTTTCTCCAGGCCGAGGGGCTTGCGCCGGATTTGTCGGTAGAAGATCTCGATGAGATCATGGAAAACGGGTATCCGAAACGAACGGCCTTCCTCAACGTCTATTACCGAGACGGCCAAATCTGGTTCCTTGAATATGGGGATAAAGATATCAAGGGGGCAATTAATGACGATGGAACGTTCCGGATTGTGTCCGGTGAATACCCCCGCGCGGAGCGTTGCCACTTTTTTGTCTTTGAGGGCCGGTTGGAAGGAAACTCGATGGAGGGGACGTTTCAATACTACATCCATTCGTGGGATGAGGAACCGAGGGGGAGCTGTCACTTTGTGTCCCCGTTCCGTGGAGAAACCGATTTGGCCTTCTATTACCCACCGAATCCCCCCGAATAACTGAAGGCCAGCAAACAGGTCCCCCCGTTCATTTCAGTCAGCCCCCCCTTTAGAGGCAACCTTTTCCCCTTGTGAGCCGATATGAAAACTGGATATAGAACATGCGTTTTCCGTGACAGGAGTTGCTATGAGCTATCAGCCGCAGATGATTGGGGACATTCCCGTTGAGGGAAGGATTCTTGACGAGGGAAAATGCGTCTGCGCCGTCTGCGACCGAAGAGCCAAGATGGGCGCAACACTTCCTCCAACATCAAAGCGACGCTCTCTCGTCGTAATGTGCGTCCAGTGCACCAACCTCGAGGCGGCCGCAAGAGACGGCATATCGGTCAAAGAGGCATGGGATCAACGGCGCCGGATGCTTATGACAAATCGGCGAATGGTCAAGTGTACCCTTGAAAAATACCGGCAGATCGTGGGCCGCGGGGTTTCCGATATCGAGGAAGCGAATGCCGTCTTGAAATGTGCAATCGAGTGGTGGAACCGAACGCTCTCCATTGAGGAGAGGAAAAGACTGGAAACACTTCCAATCAAGGATCAGCAGGCATTTTTCTTGAATGCACCGATTGATTTTACGCCCGTGATTGTTAAACAGAAATTTTCCGGCGAGAAGGTCGGCCGCAACGCCCCCTGCTCGTGCGGAAGCG
>CAYYFU010000007.1:9941-15547 GCA_964471095.1 uncultured Pseudomonadota bacterium | reverse complement strand
TGCGAGCCGCCCGCCGTCCAAGGTCGCCAGCATCTGGCGATAACCATCGCCGCGCTTGCCGAGGAGATTCGCTTCGGGGACCGACACCCCCTCGAAGTAGAGCTCGCCGGTGTTGCTGGAGCGCCAGGTCATCTTGTGGTGCATTTCACGACAAGTGAAACCGTTAGTCCCTGTCTCGACAAGGATACAGGAGATTTCCTTCTTTCCCTCCCTCGTTCCAGTGATACACTGGACCGTTATTCCTGCGGTGATCTTGGAGGCGCCGTTCGTGATAAAAATTTTTGACCCGTTGATTGTCCATTGGCCGTTTTTCAGTTCGGCACGGGTTTTAGAGTTGCCGGCATCGCTCCCCGCCTCCGGCTCGGTCAGCCCGAATCCCCACAGTTTTTCCCCGGCGCAGAGGTCGGGCAGGTATTTCTGCTTCTGCTCCTTGCTGCCGAAGTTGAAGATCGGTCCGATCCCGAGCCCGTTTTCCGCCGCGACCGTCGCCGCCTGACAGCCATCGACCCGCGCCAGCTCCTCCACGGCAATAATATAGGAAAGCGTATCAACCCCCTGACCACCGAAATCAGGGGAGACGGTCATCCCAAAGAGCCCCAACTCCCCCATTTTTTTGACGAGGTCGTAGGAGAACTCCTCTTTTTCATCCAGTTTTTGGGCGACCGGACGGATCTCCCGCTCGGCAAAATCCCGGACCGTCTTCCGGAGCATCTCCTGTTCGGGGGCGAGGTCGTAAGAGGGCATATCGGCGCTCTAGCAAAGCGGGGTTCGGTAGACAAGCCGGAAAAGATCTGCCCGAGGCGGGCTGTCAGCCCTTGGCGATCATCCCTGCAACGGTGGAAACGAATTTTCTTGCGGTTTCCAGCGCCTCCCCGGCCGTTTCGGGGGTGATTGACGATTCGGTCCAGTAGTCCCCCTCCTGTCTCAAGTCAAAGAGGCGATGCAGGTCTTGGTGAAGGGACCTGTCCATCAAGCCCGGTTGCACGAAATGTTCAAAGAGCAGTTGCAGGACGCCGCCATGCTTCGAAGAGACAAGATGTTTCGTGAGCAAGAGCGCCTCCGCCGCATAAAACATCGCGTAATAGGCGCGCGAAACGGAAAAATCGGCATCCCCCTGATCGAGCAAGCCCTTGGCCGCCTTGAGCGCCCGATCCCCCTTTTGGAGAAGTTTTTTGATTTCCGGCTTCACGCGGCCCGCTTTCCCTCCCTGCGGACATTGAGCAAGAGCGGTTCCAGACTTGAGAGAAACGTTTTTTGATCAATCACCTGGATCGAAAAGACGAATGGGCGGTTGCGTCCGAAGGTCGCCTGATAGGAAAGTGTGCGGATCTTTCTCCAGTCTTCGGGTTGGAGGGGATCCAAGACGACAAGAAGATCAATGTCCGAACCGGCACTCGCCTCAACACGGGCCCAGGATCCATATACCCACAGCGAGGCAAAACGGGCCCGATATCCTTCCCGCAATGCGCCGATAAAATCATCGAGGCAATCCTGCCAGGGGAATTCTGGAGGGGGAGAGGAACCGGGGGATTTCTGTAGCCATTGGTCAATCGCATCCCGATCGAACCGCCAGCCACGCCCCACCTTGACGGCGGGGATCTTCCCTTGTTGTGCCATCTTGTAAAGTGTGGCCCGGCTCATCTTGAGATAACCGGTTAGATTTTCTAGTGTCAACCATTTTTTCATATTAGATATTAAACAATATTAACTAATAATAGTCAATGGCATTCCATTTGATCTTCGGTATCGGTTGTTATCTGCTACTGGATCGGGTAGCAGAGGGGCGTGGGCGCCCTCCAGAATCTTTTCTCCTGGTCCAAATCCCGGGATGAGAAATTTCGCGAATGCCCGCGGCAGTACTTCTTTCATCACTACGGCTCGTGGGGAGGCTGGGATGAATCCTGCGATCCACGAACCCGCGAGATATACATCCTCAAGAATCTTAAGAGCCGACATATGTGGATGGGGGAGATTGTGCATCATACGATCGAAAATTCACTGAAACAGTATCAACTGCAACGCCAGCTGCCGACGGAACAGTTTTTGACCCAAATAACCGAGCGGATGCGCCGGGAGTTTCGGGAATCGCGGGAAAAGGGGTATCGCAAGAGACCGGGGAAGGTGTTGGGCCTCTATGAACACGAATACGGGAGAAATATCTCAGACGAAAAGTGGAAGACCCTGCACGACACCGCGAGGAGGTGCTTCACGAACTTTGCCAACATTATCTTCCCGGAGCGGGTCAGGCCGGTCCCGGTGGAGAATTGGAAACTAATTGAGACGATGCAGACCTTCAATTTCGAGGAGACCTCGGTCTACGTCAAGATTGATTTTGCCTATATGACGTATTCCAATGATAGTGAGCGAGCATTTGACGGATCGGATTCACTCCGGCCGGAAAAGCGGAGCGAACGGTCTGGCAGTGTCCGGCCAGATGGGGGGCATGGGGGGAGAGCGGGATCTCCCACCATTCATATCATTGATTGGAAAACAGGGAAATCGGAAGATGTGGATAATGAGATCCAGTTGGATTGTTACGGGCTCTTTTCGCGTGATCATTTCAATGTACCAACCGAATCGATTGAGACGGTCGAATGCAACGTTAATTTAGTGAAGGAGACGGTCCGCCCGATGATCGAGGCGAAGGTCGATTTTGCCAAACACTATTTGCGAAACTCGATTGCGGCGATGAAAAAGGCGCTCGCTGAACCCGACAAAAACCTCGCCCGCGAGGAAGACTTCCCGTTCACCGACAACGAACGAACCTGCGACTGGTGCTTCTTCAAAAAAATCTGTCCGAAGTGGGCTTAGGGTTGCTCGCTACTGAATGTTCGATGGCGCCGAGGAGACGGTCATCAGGGCGGTCAACCGGCTGATTCCATCGGAATCCCCGGATTCTGTGCAAAGGCCCAGCGCCGCTCGGTATCGGACGAGGGCCTGAGACCTGTCTCGGGCGATCAGAAAGTGGTCTCCCTGCATCTCGAGGACCATCGCGTTTCCCTGAATGTCTCCCAACAGGGTGAAGGAGGAACCGAGCCAGTCGAGTTGCTCGTCCAGGTCGTGGCCTTGGAATCCAAACGAAGGAGGTTTATAACGAAACAATTCGACCACCTGGCGTCTGGCGGTCGCCAGATCCCGGGTCTTCGCAAGCTCCTCCAGCAGGTCGTGAAGGACCGTTGCGGCCCGATCCGTTTCATGGGCGGCCTGCAGACTCAGCAGTTCCCCGACCGACACCACCATTGCGGCCTCCGGCTGTTGAAACCGGCGGCAATGGGTGACGAGGTCCCGAAAGGCCTCATCGGCCGCCTCGCGGTGTTTATGGAGCCGGTTGAGCAACTGACCCAGCGAAACGGTGATACTCCAAAACAGTCCTCCCCCCCGCCGTGGATCTTCTCTAGCAACCTGCTCGGCCAGCTGTTTGGCGTAACGGAGATCGGCAAGTGCCTTGTCCGGGTTTTTCGCGTCCCAGGCGGCGCGCGCCCTCCCAAAGATGGTCTTGGCGTCGCCATAACTGTGATCCGCTGCGAGAAAGGATCTCATGGCGTCATCCCACCTTCCTTTTAACAGCCAGGCCTCCCCCTCAACACAGAAGGTCTCCCGAATCAGAGTATCGATTTCCGGATCAACGACCCCCTGTTTCTTTAATGACTCCTGTGCCGCTTGGAGGATTCTCCTCGTCCGGAGGCCGATCTCCAATGCCATATCCAATGCCCACGATGTCCAGCTAGAATCTTCACCAGAGAGGCGATTGGCATCCTGGAGGGAACGGCGGGCCCGTTCCTTTAGGATGCCTCGCTCTTCGGGGGCGATGAGCATCGCCTGGCGAACCATTCTTTCCTGTTCGATAATCCCAACGGAACCGGATTTCGTGATTAAGGATCTTGCCTCATGGGAGTTGGCCAATTTTCCGACCGTCCGACGCCCGACCTGATGCATTACTTCTCCCCCGATCAGATCAAAGGCGAGCTGGGCCGGATCGATCAGTGTGAAAAGGCCCTCGCCATCCAGCAGGGCGCCCCCCAGCCGAAAGAACGTCCCCTGTCCCAGATTGAACAGGGAGCGGTGGAGAATGCCGGATTGGCCTCGGGAGCAGGCATGAATCCACTCGGCCGCCCGGATCCAACGTCGGTCGATCGTCAGCCGGAGCGATGCCTTGCCTGCCAGGGTGCTGAGTGAAGCGGCCCCAAACCCGATGCCGCTGATCAGGCCGGTGCTGACCACCTGCCCCCAGCGGATGGAGGGGGATCGATCAACGCATCGCTGGGCCAGATATTCGCTCGTTCCGGAAAAGAGGGTCCCGCCGAGACTCCCCCCGAGGGTCGCCCCGATGATTTTCCCCGCACCGGGGAAGAACCGATTGCCCAGAAAGGCCCCGATCGCCCTGCCGATCGACTGCCCTGCCGCCGCACCGATCAGGTTGCCGCCCACATGGGAGGAAAACGAGGCGAGCGCCATGCCGAAACCCTCATAGGAAGCCGGGATCTGCGAAGTCATAGCTGATTGATTTATCGGTTAGAAACGGAAGAAGTTGCGCTACATTTGGGGCAGGGGCAGAGCTTCCGCAAATAGTCGAAGGGGTAGATCCCGGTGTCGTGGCCGTCCCCCCACTTGAAGCCGATCGCGTAGCGGCCGACCTTGAACATCTCCTTGGCGATGAAGGCGTCCGGCGAGAGGTTTGGGAGTGTCGGGAGCGCCATCGGACCTGGATCCAGGGGCGTTCTTTCTCCCTTGCAGAGGGCGCAGGGGCAGGCCTTGCGGAGCAGGACAAAGGGATAGGTTGATTTGTGGTCGTCGTCCCACTCGATGGCAATTCCCTTGGGAGCTTGACTCAGCGTGATAGATTTGGGATCCACACGGTGAAGCTAACGGCAAAGGGGGCTTTATGCAATACCGCACATTTGGCCGGACCGACATCAAGGTCTCCGAGATCGGTTTCGGTACCTGGGCAATGGGCGGAACCTGGTGGGGCGGGACGATGGACAAGTCCGCCGAAGCGGCGCTCTCCATTTCGCTCGATCTCGGCGTTAATTTTTTCGACACCGCCTACGTCTATGGCGACGGCCACAGCGAACAACTGATCGGGAAGGCGGTGCGAAAATGCCGCGACAAGATTTACATTGCTACGAAGGTTCCCCCCAAGGACTGGCAATGGCCCGCAAAAGAGGGGAGCGATCCAGGGGAGATTTTTCCAGCCGGCTGGATTCGCGAATGCACCGAGCGGAGCCTCAAGAATCTCGCGACTGATTATCTGGATCTACAACAGCTCCATGTCTGGGCCCCGAACTGGCTCGGTAATGGGGATTGGCTGGAGGAACTGCAAAAACTGAAGAAGGAAGGGAAGGCCCGCTGGTTCGGGATCTCGATCAACGACCATCAACCGGACTCGGCGTTGGATCTGGTCCAGTCGGGGCTGATCGATTCGGTGCAGGTGATCTACAATATTTTCGATCAATCACCCGCGGACCGGCTATTGCCATTGTGTCGCGAGCATCGGGTTGGTGTGATCGTTCGTGTCCCGCTCGATGAAGGGGGGTTGTCGGGGAGGCTCACCCCGGAGACAAAATTCCCGAAAGGGGACTGGCGAAGCGATTACTTTGGGGGGGATC
>CAYYFU010000007.1:0-9931 GCA_964471095.1 uncultured Pseudomonadota bacterium | reverse complement strand
TGGCCCGCCTGGGAGGCATCTACCATACCCACGTGCGCTACTGGCTGGGCGACCCTGCCGTCTCGACCGTGATCCCCGGGATGCGGCGTCCGGAACATGCACGGGCGAATGTGGCAGCCTCCTCCGGGACGACGCTCTCACAGGGACTTCTGGAGAAGTTGCAAGAAGATGCCTGGCAGAGGAATTTTTACGCTTAAATCCCCCCTCAACTGATTTCCAGATCGCAATAACCCCCCTTTTTCAAAGTGGGGTTCCGCGGTGCCCCACTTTAGCAAAATGTTTTTTGACGATTCCACCAATCTTCTCCAGCACCAGTTCTGTCTCTTTTAATACCTGCCAATTCTTAAACCGCAATACTTTCAGTCCAAGCTCGGTGAGCGCCGCATCTCGTTCTTTATCCACCTCCTTTTGATTCCGTACTTGGTGATGGCCGCCATCAACTTCAATGACCAACTGAGCCCCTGGCGCATAGAAATCTACGATGAAATCCAAGACCGGCTTCTGGCGATAGAATTGGACGCCAAGAATTTTCCTGTCCCGGATTTTAGACCATAAAACCGACTCCGCGTCTGTCATTTCTTTCCTTAATTCGCGCGATGCCTGCTTTAATGACTTGTTGTAGGGAAGCATAAACGTCCTAAAATCCCCCTCCCGACCTCCCCCTTTTTCAAAGTGGGAGGGGAATTCTTGGAACCCCACTTTAGCAAAGGGGGGTCATTGGGATCTCTACTTTACCAAAGGGGGGATTTTCAAGCGGCACGCTATTTCAGTGCCCCACTTTGAAAAAGGGGGGCTGTGGCTCTCTTTGAGTTCTCGGAGGGGGGATTTTCCAATGGTCGAGGAATTTCTACGCCTAGCTTCGGCCAAGATTGCAGGTGTCTTGTCGGTGGTCAGCAGTATCAGTAGCGACCGCAATCTCGGCGGCCTCGACCTCATCCCCACAGCGAGCCACGACCGATTCCAAGAATTTCTCAATGCACTCTCGCGACCGGCAGGAATCGTCCCCTGCGTTCTCCAGACAGGTGGCATAGGCGGCGGAGGCGTAGGAGATCGTGAATTCACAGGTTGGTCGAATATTTTTAACGGCATATTGAGAGACCTCGATCTTAAACCGGTTAGTTGTCGATCCTTTGTCACCGGCCTGGACTGTTGGGAGGGATGAAAGGCCCCCGATCAAGACCAAGGCGAACAGAGACTTATTGAAAGGCTTCATAAATAATCCTCCTGTTTCGGGGCTATGTAACAGCAATGTTCATGCCAGATTACTTCTATCCTTCATCTTTTATCCAACTAGTTAAAAATTAAGGTGAAATTAAAGATGGTGCCTGCTCGTAGGTCTGAATGGTTCCGTCTACTTGTGGTTTAGACACCTCGTTTTCCGTTTTGGTGTCCCACTGTTTCGAGGAACTTCCGCGTCAACGGCAAAAAACCATGCCAGGAAATAAAATTCCTCATGAGGAATTAATATTCCTCAATATGATTATCATTATGATAAAAAATTATCAAAATGATAAGTTAAAACAAATTATTTCTCTTATTTTCATATATTTACATTAATTATTATTGGCATTCTAATTGCATGATTAACGGGGAGAGGGGTGGTTTAATGAAGGGGATCCAAAAGATTATCGCGACGGTGTCCCTCCTGGGGGGGTTGTTTTCCTGGGGATGCGGGGCGGCCATTAATCTCGACCTCGCCGGTGACACGGCAGATAATGAGGCATCGACTGAGGAGGCGGCCCCGGTCCTGACACTCGGAGGGACCTTGGAGGTTTCTGCCTCCGTTTCCGCAAGCATCTCCCCGGGATCCCTTGTCGTCGCTGGTCCAAAGGGTCTGGAATCTGCGACGGGGGGTCGCGCTGATCCGGCATTCTACGGTGACATTGACAAAACGGCAACGGAGGAGGCGGAGGATGTCATCGATACAGCGACGAGTCTCGCACCAGCCGGCATTATCGTCCAACTCCTTGACTGCGAGGGGAATCTCCTGGACGAGTCGGAAACGGATGAAACGGGGAGCTACCACTTGGAAATTCCTGTGGCAGACTGGGAGGGCCTCGCTGCAACCTGCGAATATCTGGTGCCCTATGCATGGGTCGGATCGGAGGAAGAGGGATCGGCGGTTACGCGGGTGATCTTGATGAGCGAGGTGACTGCGGGGCAAACCGATTTTTCGATCGACCCGTCCACGACCCTAGCGGTGTTGCTGGCCTTTCAGGATTCCACGGCAGGAGATGGGGAGTTTGACCCGCGGTTGCAGTTGAAGGGAATGAAGCGGAAGAGGCTTCCTGACCCCAGCACCATCATGGTCCTCGTCGACAAAATCCTGGAGCGGGTTACGGCGATGGAGGCCGGCTC
This sequence comes from uncultured Pseudomonadota bacterium, assembly GCA_964471095.1. Classification (GTDB taxonomy): domain Bacteria; phylum UBA10199; class UBA10199; order JACPAL01; family JACPAL01; genus CAYYFU01. The sequence continues at coordinate 7,573 of CAYYFU010000007.1, read as the reverse complement.
CTCCCAGACGGTCTGCGGGGCCTCCGCTGCGAAACTCGGCAACAGCGGTAAGGGGACCGTCCTGGCGATGATCCGGGATATCAAGAAATGGATCTATCAGGGGACCGCACTCTCCGATAGCCGATCGGCCGGCCAGGGGATGAAGGCGATGGTCCAATTGATCCAGAATCTGATCGGAATGGAGGCGTGCCAGGCGGACCTGGAGGGGCCGGATTGCGAATCGACCCTGATCGTCTTTCTGAATAAGACCTTCTCTTCTTCCTCTGCTTCCTCTGTCCAGGCGACCAAGGAAGAAACGACTGACGCAGACTGGGAGATGCCGGAGGACGACGTGGAGAATGTGATGGGTCTGCTCAAACAGGCGGGTCGGGATTTGCAGGATCAGTTCCTGGATGCGGTCCGTCGCGATACAACCGGTTATCTCCCGAACCTCTTCTTGAATTGCACCGAGATTGCCCCCCTCCTCGCGCATACCGAGGATCAGGCGAAGATTACCTATCTCCACTCGATCGGGGAGACTGCCGCCGCGACCGAGATTCGTAACAAACTGGTCATGGAGGACTGTGTCGCCTATATCGTCAGCCTCGTCGATAACGGGGTGGCCCAGACGAACACAACCTTCAAGACGACGACCACCCTCACCTGCGGTTCCGCCTCGGTGGCCAAGGACGCCTCGGGTGCCACGGCCAAATCAGGCACGGGGGACAGTGGCGCGAAAAGCGCGGATTCGGCAACCAAAGATTCAGGGGGTCGCTCCGCCTCTGTCGGAACGGGAAAATAACCTATGGCGTCTTCAATTTGAGCCCCAATTCCTGGAGTTGCTGAGGACGAACCGTGGAGGGGGCATCCACCAGCAGATCGGTTCCCTTTTGGGTCTTCGGAAAGGCGATCACATCGCGGATCGATTCACAGCCGGCGAGTAACATGGCGATCCGGTCAAGACCGAAGGCGATCCCGCCGTGCGGCGGGGCGCCGTATTCCAACGCCTCCAGCAAAAACCCAAATCGCTCTTGCGCCTCTTCACGGGAAATTTTGAGGATATCAAAAACTTTTTGTTGAACCTCGCGCGAGTGGATCCGGATCGATCCACCCCCGATCTCATGGCCGTTCAAGACAATATCATACGCCTCCGCCCGGCACCGCTCCGGCGCCGATTCCAGGAGCGGCAGGTCTTCTTTTTTGGGGGAAGTGAAGGGGTGATGGACCGCAGTCAACCGTTTTTCCGTTTCATCATACTCGAACATCGGGAAATCGACGATCCAGACAAAATTCCATTTCGTCTCGTCGATCAGCTTTAGCTTTTTGCCAAGATGCTCGCGTAAATTACCGAGCGAATCGTTGACCACCTTGGCGGTTCCAGCCCCGAACAAGACCAGATCCGCGGCCTCAAGATTGAGTTTGGATTGCAACCCCTTTTTCTCCTCCTCCGAAAAGAATTTTACGATCGGTGATTGCCACGAATGATCCTTCTCGACCTTGATCCAGGCGAGCCCCTTCGCGCCGTAGATTTTCACGAACTCGGTCAGTTCATCCAGATCCTTGCGGGAGAGATCAACCTTCTTGAGACAAATCGCCTTGATGATCCCCCCGGCCGCAACGGTATCCCCAAAGACCTTGAAGGAGGTCTTGCGAAACAGTTCCGTCAAGTCCGCCAACTCAAGACCAAAACGGGTGTCGGGGGCATCCAAGCCGTACCGGGCCATCGCCTCCTGATAACTCATCCGCGGCAACGGAAGTTTGATCTCGTATCCCGCGACCCTCCAAATCGCGGCGACCAACCCCTCCATCATCGGCAGAAACTCGTCACGGGAAAGAAAGCTCGTTTCAATGTCGATCTGGGTAAACTCCGGTTGGCGATCGGCCCGCAAGTCCTCGTCCCGGAAACAGCGGACGATCTGAAAATATCGCTCAAAGCCGGAGACCATCAGCAGTTGTTTGAACAATTGCGGCGATTGGGGGAGGGCATAAAACTTTCCGGGATAAAGTCGTGCCGGGACCAGGTAATCCCTGGCCCCCTCCGGCGTGCTCTTGGTCAGGAACGGCGTTTCAATCTCCAGGAAGCCCTGTTCCGACAGTGCCTGTCGGACCGCCTGCAAGACTCGATGGCGCAGGGTGAGGTTTTTTTGTAGAGGCCCGCGTCGGAGGTCCAGATAACGATACTGAAGGCGGACGTCCTCGTTCGTGTCAATCGTCTCCTTGATTTCAAATGGCGGTGTCTTAGAGCGATTGAGTATCTCGAACTCGGTGACCTTGACCTCGATCTCTCCGGTCGCAAGTTTCGAATTTTTCATCCCAGAGGGACGCGCCTCCACCTTCCCCTTGACTGCCAAGACCCATTCGCCGCGTAACATTTGGCCAAGCTCATGGGCCTTCGGGTCTATTTGTGGGTTAAAAACGATTTGGGTAATCCCCTCGCGGTCGCGCAGGTCCACAAAGATAAGCCCGCCATGGTCGCGCCGGTTATCGACCCAGCCCATCAGGACGACCTCTTTACCAATATCGGCCGTCCGCAGTTCACCGCAACAATGCGTCCTATGCATGGCAAGAATCTCCTCAAAATCAGTCCTGAAAGCAAGTTATTGTTGGGAGGGTGGGTAGTAGGGCGAGGGGGCCGATGGTAAAGGGGGAGGTGTAGAAGGAGGCGTCGTTGGGGTGGTGATGATGGGCGGAAGTTCCTCCGGTTGTTTCGGACCGATCGGGAGGGGGAGGTCCGGCAAGACGATCGAAGGTCTGGTTGAAGGGGGAGGCGGGGGTGGCGGGACAGGCGGCAGAGGAGTTTCTGGAAGGGCCGGGGTGACCACGGCGTTTGACTCCTCGGCCGGTTTTTCCTCGACCGGGGTCTGTTCCGGAGACGGGGTCTTTTTCTTGATCCCCTTTTTGGGCGCCGGTTTTTTCACCGTTTCCGATCCCATCGTTTTCCATTCTTCCTCTTCATTTAATTGATCTACGGAAGGGGTTGGAGGCGGCACCGACGTTGGTGACGGATCTTGGGCAAAAAGCGGGGTTTGAAAAAGCAGTCCTAAAAATATCAGCATCACCGGCGCCATTTTTTTATTTTAACACGAGCTCGGTCGAAACGGTAGTGATCGGAATTTCCTCTTGTTGCTGGGTCTGCATATTTCGGAGCATCACCGATTTCTTTTTCAGCTCGTTATCTCCCAAAATCAGCACATAACGGGCACCGATCTTGTCGGCGCGGCGCATCTGGGACTTGAGGCTCTTCCCTTCGTAGTCAAGATCGGTGGCGATCCCCCGATCTCGCAACGTCTGGGATAATTTGAACGCCTCCTTGAGTGCCGCCTCCCCGAGCGGGGCGATGAAAACCTGAATACCGGGGACAGCGCCTTGCGGTGCGGGACGAAGTTTGAGCAGTTCAATGACCCGTTCCACACCGATCGCAAAACCGACACCCGGGATATTCGGTCCCCCCATCAACCGGACGAGGCCGTCGTAACGGCCACCCCCGGCAACCGCATTTTGGGCGCCCAGTTGATTGGAGGTAAATTCAAAGGTGGTCTTGATGTAGTAATCAAGCCCCCGGACGATCCGGGGGTTGATCTTGTAGGAACTCCCCATCGGGCCCAACGCCTCCAAGACCTGATCAAAATCCCGTTCGCAGTCGTCACACAAGAAATCCTGGATCGACGGTGCCTCCTCGGTAATCTGGCGGCAGGTCTCCTCCTTGCAATCGAGGATCCGGAGCGGATTTTTTTGGAGCCGGCGTCGACAATCCTCACAGAGGGAGGCCTGACGCGACGCCAGGAATTCATGAAAGGCCTGGAGAAATTTGGTCCGACAGAGGGGGCAGCCCAACGAGTTGAGCTCTATCTCCAGATCGTTGAGCCCCAGTTGTTTAAAGTAGAGGTGCAACATATGAATGATTTCGGCATCCAGCAGCGGACTGGCGACCCCCAACGCCTCGACCCCGATCTGGTGAAACTGCCGCAGCCGCCCTTTTTGCGGGCGCTCCCGGCGGTACATCGGTCCCAAATAAAAAAAGCGGGCGATCGGTTCCTGGGTTGCATGGCCGCTCTCGATGTAGGCCCGGACCACCGAGGCGGTCCCCTCCGGGCGGAGCGCAACCGGCTTTTCTCCCCGATCCTGAAAGCTGTACATCTCTTTTTCCACCACGGAGGTCGTTTCCCCCAGCGACCGGGTAAAGAGCGACAGCTCCTCCAGGAGGGGGGTGCGGATTTCTTCGTAACCGTAACGGGGGAAAAGGGTGCGGGCCTTCTCCTCAACCTCCCGCCAAAGGGGGATCTCCTCGGGGAGGATATCGTGCATGCCACGGAGGATGTGAATCGACATCCCCTGCCTCATAACAAAGAACTTGGAAAAAGGGCAATAATCGATTAAAAGAGGGATCGGTGCCGCGCGTCATCCCACTTATTTTGTTAATCGTCCTCTCTGCCTCCTGTTTTGGTGTTGATTCCACAACCGACCCCGAGGGGAGCGTCACCCAACGGGAACGGAATGTCTCCGATAAGCTCGCGTTGGCCTTGGGTGGGGTTCGAGAGGGTGCCGACCTGATCTCCCCCGAAGATTCCCCGGGAGAGCTTGATTTCACCACCGAGGATTCCGATCTGCTTCGATTGACGGTACCGAACGGTTTTGGCAATTATCTGGATGCCGAGGCGGTCCAGGTGACGCCGCTCGATGTCGGGATCGGTTATGTCACACCGATTGTGGATGGCCTCGACCGTGAGCCGGTCCAGGTGACGATCTCGCCGCAGGCACTGATTCAGATCCTGATCGGGGAGGCCCGGGGGCAACTCACTCGTGAGGCGTCGCTGGATCGGGAGGGGGAGGTGAAGTCCTCCAGTGTCAGTGTTACGGGGGATGCGGTCGGGGCGGTTATTCGCAACCGGATCAATCTTATTAATGATACAGGGAGCCCAGGGCTCTTCAAGGCCTCGCCGACATTGTATGAGAGGGACCCCCCGGCCTCCTATTATGAGGCGGTGATCGAGGGGGGGGACGGGATCAATTTTCAGTTCTCCCCGGTCGATCCCGACGACCCGACCCACGAAAAATATCTGGCGGCCGAGCGGCGAGAGGATCTCGATGATGAGGACCAAATCGCCTATGATCAGGCGGTCCTGACGGCCGCGGATATCTTTAATGGGGATACGGAGGACCCGACGGAAGGGGCCTTTGCGTTTTATACCCCGAGCGCCTCGCAGTGGGAGGTGTTGCAAGAGGCGCTGGCCGATGGAGTCACCGAACTTCCGACCGGTTCCGGCACCTCTGACGCCCGGTTCCCCTCGCTCGCCCCGGTCCAGGTCCTTATCTTGTCGGATATCGCCTCCGCGACCACGACCGAGGAACGACCGTCGTTTGTCTTTGTCCGGGAACGAGACTCCACCGACCCCGCCGTGATCGATGTTCCTTAAAACACCCCAAAAACTTCACTCATAACCTACTAAAATCACTAAAGAAACACACACAAAATAAACAGCAACTTTGTCATGGTCATTGCCGATAATCAATCTGAGGAGGGATTTTTATGGGAATTCAAGCTACGCCGCAAGTCACCGTCGGAGGAGGAATCGTTGTCAATCAGGACGAAGATCTAAATACAGCGACTCCCAAATCAGCATCGCACCCAATGTTAAGTGCAAAGGCAGATGTCATTATTGCCCCTGCTCAAAATGCAGAGGGCACCCCATCGAGTGGGTTTTCTGGTCGAGTAGGGCCTGTTTATTTTCTGATGCCGAATTCGAATTTAAACTTACACAGGGGTGGGGGTGAAGCTGGCATTGCAGTCCGGGTTCCCGAAACTCCGCTGGAAATAAATCTCAACGCCCTGGTTGTTCGCAATTTTACTTGGGGGATGAATGAGGTCGGTGCCGATCTTTCCGTGAATCTATGCTACAATGACACTCTATCGTTTGGGGGCTATGTAGGAACTCTTGGCGGGATTGGGGCCGTCAACCAGAGCCCTCTCTTTTTCGGATTGCAGACAAGGGCTAATTTCTAGCGTTACTAATCCATTCCAGGATCGTCTCCCGCTCATCTTCGGTCAGCCCGCTTCCGTCCCCACACTGATCGGTACCAGGCACGCCTGGAAGTCATTTACCCCGAGCGCCTCGCAGTGGGAGGTGTTGCAAGAGGCGCTGGCCGATGGAGTCACCGAACTTCCGACCGGTTCCGGCACCTCTGACGCCCGGTTCCCCTCGCTCGCCCCGGTCCAGGTCCTTATCTTGTCGGATATCGCCTCCGCGACCACGACCGAGGAACGACCGTCGTTTGTCTTTGTCCGGGAACGAGACTCCACCGATCCCGCCGTGATCGATCAGCCGTAGGCTATTTCTTTTTCAAATACTCATCGAGCTTGTTCAAGTCGACCATCTCGGTTTTTTCGTAGTCCTGGCGGTATTTTGGTTTCGCCTTCTGATGGGCGAGACCGGAGTCCTTCTGGATCTCGTTCAACTCGTTCAGATAATCCTGATCGTCCCCGAACTCCTGCAGGACCCGGCTGTAGACCCGGGCGGCCCGCTCCGCATCCTGGGCCTCCAGCGATTTTGCATAATAATCACGGAATTTCTTGCGGGCGGCATCGACCTGCCGGTCCTCCAACAGCCCCTCGCACCACATTTCCAGGATGTCCAGATGATCACGAAGCGGAGCCGGGGCCGCCTCAATCCGCTTCAACACCTTTTTATACTCCCGTTTCTCAAAATAGATCCGGCAGAGATCGGTCAGCAGCTTTTGATTATCCGGTTTAAAGTAGAGGATCTTTTCGTACACCTCGATCAGCCCGTCCCGGTCCTTCTTGGCGGCGAGCATCTCCGCCGCCCGTTCATATTCCTTCAGCGAGTCGTCTGCCTTTCCGGAGGCCTGCATCAACTCCGCCAACCGGATCCGACCGGTCGTGTTGGAGGGATCGATCTCGACAATCTTTTTTCGGACCGCCATCGCCTCCGTGGTCATTCCCTTGCTGTCATAATAGCCGGCGACAATGTAGTATTGGTTGATCGCATCGTTATCGAGGCCCACCTGGCGGTAGAGATCCCCCAGTTTCTCGTTCACCTCGAGCGAGGCGGGGCTCAGTTTTAAAATGGTCTTGTAAACGGCAATCGCCTTGAGGTGAAAATTCTCCTTGGCGTAAAAATCGGCCACCTCTCGATAGAGCTGGATCGACGCCGGGACCTCTTTCTTCCTGGCGAGCAGGTCGGCGATCTTCAAGCGGACCCGCATATCCAGCGTATCGCCCGTCGCAATTTTCTGCAGTTCCTTGATCGCCCGGTCGAATTTTCCCGAACGGATATATTTTTCGACCTGCTCCAGAGCTCTTTCCTTGGACATTACCGCTTCCCCTTGGCCAGTGCGATCGCCCCGCGGAGCCCCAGCAGATAACTCTGTCTTCCAAAACCAAAGATGACTCCTCGGGCGACGGGGGAGATGAAGGACTCTTTTCTGAATTCCTCCCGGGCGTGGATATTCGACAAGTGGACCTCGACAACCGGGATCGAGATTGCAGCGACGGCGTCACGGATTGCGATGCTGGTATGGGTCAAGGCCGCCGGGTTCAGGACCACCGCATGAAATTTCCTCTCCGCCTGCTGCAGGG
>CAYYFU010000006.1:10737-15660 GCA_964471095.1 uncultured Pseudomonadota bacterium | reverse complement strand
TTTGTGGCGGAAAAGATTGCGACGCTGGATCATCTGAGCTGCGAATACTATCTCCGCTTTTCCGTGATCGATCGTCCCGGTGTCTTAGCGCAGATGGCCAACTGTCTTGGTTCGAATGACATCAGTATCCTCTCCGTCAATCAGTACGAGCAGGACAAGGGGGCGCGGGTCCCGATTATTGTCACGACCCATGAGGCCAAGGAAAAAAATGTCCAGAAGGCGATTCAGGAGATCGATCGTCTGGAGTCGGTCCTCGATAAAACCATGTTGATCCGAGTGGAGAGGGTCTGAGTTGCCCGGGCTGATTGAAAAATATCATTCGTATCTCCCGATCGATCCCCGTTTTATTGTGACGCTTCAGGAGGGGGGGACGCCGTTGCTCCCCGCTTGCCGACTGGCGGAAGTAATTTTTGGCCCACGAGCCCCCAAGCTCTATTTGAAATTGGAAGGGTTGAACCCGACCGGCTCCTTTAAGGACCGCGGAATGACCTATGCCGTCTCCAAGGCGTTGGAGCAGGGGAGTCGGGCGATCATCTGTGCCTCCACCGGGAACACCTCCGCCTCGGCGGCCGCCTATGCCGCCCGCGCCGGGATCCGGGCCTATGTGCTGATTCCGAAGGGGAAGATCGCCTTGGGAAAGCTTTCTCAGGCGGTGATCCATGGGGCGCGAGTCGTCGAGATATTAGGAAACTTTGATGAGGCGCTTCGGATCGTCCGGGAGATTGCGGATCGGGGCCTGGCGACCCTGGTCAATTCCTTGAATCCGCATCGATTGGAAGGGCAGAAGACCGCCGCCTTTGAGATCTGTGAGGCGCTGCAAGAGGCCCCGACCCATCACCTGCTCCCCGTTGGAAATGCCGGGAATATTACTGCAAATTGGAGAGGATATAGGGAGCGCTTAAATCCCCCCACACCCCCCTTTGTCAAAGGGGGGACAGGGGGGGGGTTACCCAAAATGCTTGGTTTCCAGGCCGCCGGGGCGGCACCGATTGTCTTGGGGCGACCGGTTAAAAATCCGGCCACGATTGCCACCGCGATCCGGATCGGTAACCCCGCCTCCTGGCAGGGGGCGCTCGCGGCAAAACAGGAGTCGGGTGGGCTGATTGACAAGGTGACCGATCGGGAAATTTTAAAGGCGTATCGGATGATTGCCTCCCTGGAGGGGTACTTCTGTGAGCCGGCCTCGGCCGCGTCGGTCGCCGGGCTCGTGAAATACGCCCAACGCGGATATTTTAAGACGGGGGACCGGATTGTTTGCACCCTGACCGGTCATGGCCTCAAGGATCCGGATGCGGCGCTCCGCGTCGGTGGACCCCGAGTGTCGGTGAAACCGGCCATCGATTCAGTACTCAAGGCATTGAAATTGTGATAAGGAGAACGGACAGATGAAAATCGGATGGGCACCCTGGAGGATGGAGTATATTGCCGGCAAGAGGGAACGGGGCTGCGTCTTTTGCAATCGGGTCCGGCGCCGGAGGGACAAAGATTTAATTTTATTTCGTGGCAAGAAGAATTTTGTGATCATGAACCGGTATCCTTATAATAACGGCCACCTGATGATTGTTCCGTACCGTCATCTTGCCAGGGTGGAAGAGATGAATGTGGCGGAATGGGGTGAGTGGATGCACCCATTATCCGCTCTTGAAAAAGGCGATCTCGGTTCTCAAGAAGGGGTTGAGGCCGCAAGGGTTCAACGTCGGGATGAATCTCGGGCGATTCGCGGGTGCCGGGATTGAGGGGCATCTCCATTTGCATATTGTCCCCCGCTGGGAGGCGGACACCAATTTTATGCCGGTGCTGGGCGATGTCCGGTTTGTGCCGGAGCATATCGAGAAAACTTATCGCAACCTTAAAAAAATCTGGAGGGGAAAATGAAGAAAATTCTCTACGCATCACTGATGGCGCTGGTCCTCTTTGCCGTCTTTAACTTCTTTTACAGCAATATGGGGGGAGAGGCGTTCAATCACCCGTTGAGCTTCAGTTTTAATGTTCCTTATATTTTCAACCTTCGCTCCTTCCCGATCCCGGTCGGGTTCTTGCTGATCTCCTCGTTCTGCCTCGGCATGGTTTTTTTGCCGCTCCTTCAGCTGATCCCGGCCTTGTTTCGGTCACTGCAGATCCGGGAGCGGGACAAGAAGATCCGTGAGCTGGAAAAAGAGCTGGAGGAATTCCGGGGAGGTTCCGAAATTATGCCCGGCTCGGGGTCGGACGCCTCTTCTTGAGTTCTTTTAAGGGGACGCCGCCGGCGGGGGCCTCTTTGGGGGCCTTGACCTGTCCCGTTAATTGAGAGAGCCGGGCCGACCGCATAACCGGTCCGGGCGGCAACGGCCGGTTTGAATTTTCCCGATTTCCGGATCCGGGCGACATCGAGTTGCAGCATTCGGAGCGGAGACGGGATTCGTTCCAGGCATTCCTGCAGCTCTTTTTTGATCCCCTTGTCGATCTTGATCTTTCCGTTCAGCAGTTGTTTTTGCTTTCGGTAGTGATTGAGGATCGAGGGGATGCTTGATTCCGGGATCCAGGTGGAAGGGCAGAGGTAACGGCGGAGGACGACACGAAATTCCGCCTCGGTGAATTCTCTCTCCTTGAGGCGCATCGGATCAAACGGGTCGGTGATCGGGACATTCAGCCGATATTTTTCCTTGGCAATCCATTGGGCCTTGGTCACGCGATAGGAGCCGTTCTGGGCACGGCTTTCGGCAAAGGCGTTGATCCAGTCGGTCAGCGTATATTTGCGGAAATCGACAAAACCGTTCGCGTACAGAAAGAGGAGGTCCCGATCACTTTTGTAACGGATACACTTCTTGCCGTTATCATCCGGCTGAGCGACCTGCTCCCAGACCTGCTCCATCGGGTTCATAAAGGCCCTCTTAGATATCCGAAATGATTCAGGATTTTAGTATACAGGTGCCGGGGTATGAAGTCAAGAAAAGTGCGGTCTCTTGGTTAGGGGGCGGGTGGTTCAAAAAACGTGGACTCATCGACCGGCCCTTCATCGTTGGCCTGATTATCGAGTTCCTTCATCCGCTCTTCGTGACGCATCTTCGCCTCGGTCATTTTCTGGTCATAACTGAGGTTGTCGGCATGGATCTGGGCGTTCAAGGCGAGGGTCATCGCCCGGATATCGTTATTCAACTGCATCTTCCAGACGGAGGTCTGCCGCTTGTCGGCCAGGTCCATATAGGCCATCTGGCTCACCTGCTGGGAGTACTGGAGGTTGGCCTGGTACATCATCGCCATCACCTGCATCCCGGTGGTGGTGATCAGCATGTTGGCATTGGTCTGGGTGATTGATTTCTCGGCATCCGCCCGGGTGGTGGCGAGGAACTCGGTCGCCTGGGCCCAGCGCTGATCTGCTTTATTTCCATAATAGGCCTGAGCGACACCGTTGCCCGCCTGCATCAGCATTCCGCCCCCCATCATTAGTCCGAAAAGGGTTGTTGGACTCATTTCCGCCATGGTTGTCTCCTCACCCCCTATATAAGCAAACGGCGTGCCGCAGCTCTGTATTATTTTATTTAGTTATTTCAATGGGATAGAGTTGGTGTTGAGGCCTCAGGTTTAACGGCAGAGGGGTTAGAATCGGGAAATGTGGAGTCAAGACCCCAGATTGCGACGGGTGGCTCAGGTCGGGCGGAACCCCAGTCGGGACCCGTCGCAACTCTGCCGTGGGTCCTGCCACGTCGGAAAACTTTTGGCTGCGTTTCGCCACAGGCTCAACGGTCCATAAAGTTTCCCTCGTGTCACCCACGGCAGTGTAGTTAGGCGAATTCAAACAGGGAGGCCTCATCGACATCTTGCTCGTCACGCGGGACCGCCAGCCGCTGCTCCGCCCGTTTCTCGATGGCGGCGTAGCGCGCCTCGGTCATGATCCGGTCGTAGTTCAGGTTGTCGGCATGGATCTGGGCGTTGTAGTTCAGGGTCATTGTCTTGATGTCGCCCGCGAGCTGATCCTTCCAGAGCGAGTGCTGGCGTTTGTCGGCCAGATTGGCGAAGTACAGCTGCGCCATCTGTTGCTTATACTGGAGGTTCGCCTGCTGGATCATCGCCATCGCCTGCATCCCGGCGACCTTGATCGTCGTTGAGGCATTGGTTCGGGCGACCTCCTTGGTCACGTCGGCACGGGTTGCGGCGATCGACTTGGTCGCCTCGGCCCAGCGGAGGTCGGATTGGTAGCCATAATACCCCTGGGCGATCATCCCGCCCGCCTGCGCGAGCATCCCGACCCCCATCATGATCGCCATCCCACCCATTCCACTACCCGACTCGGCTCCTGCCCCGCCTCCACCCCCCCCACCTGCTGACGCTGTCGTTGCTGTGGGTGGGGTGGCGTCTAATGAAAGGGACTCCATCCCTTCCAGATGAAAGTTTTCAAAGAGACTTGGAGAGGGTTCAAAGGTCGCTTCAGGGCCTGACAGGAGAGGGGAGGTCAGAGTAAAGTCGGTGGATGACATAATTTTATTCCTCTTCCTCGAGGTCCGCCGCTAGCTCTTCCGAGCCACCCACCAATCCATCGACCTGATCCTCAAGCTCTTGAAAATTTGCCGGGATCCCGTTGTTGTCAAAGTCCGGCATCGGGCCGCTCACATCCCCCTCGTCCAGGTAGGTCGGACCGTCGATCCGCTCCCCGGTCAGCAGATCCGAGGTGCTCATTTCGTAGAGATTGACCGGCGGAGGGGGGAGGTGGATGTCGTCTTCGACGCCGAGCGATTTCACAAACCGCGCAGCCTCGTTATGATTAAATTGACCAAGCCCGTTCTTGATAAATTCCCCCGCCTTGAACATCGTATCGCGGGTTGCCATCCCGATCGCATCCTGCATCGATTGTGCAAAGGCCATCCGGCGGGCGTTGGTCAACTGCATCTGCAGCCCCCGCATCTGCATATCGACCGAGTAACGAACCCCCACCAGCCCGAGCGAGGC
>CAYYFU010000006.1:4018-10727 GCA_964471095.1 uncultured Pseudomonadota bacterium | reverse complement strand
CGCATGCACCGTGGACTCCTCCGGCTCGGCCCTGGTCGTCTCCCGGGCTGCCTCCTGTTGGGCCCCCGCCATCGCCTCTTGCCCATCGGCCGCCTTGTTCGCGGAGTAGATCGATCCCCCGATCATCGCCCCCCCGACGATAGCCGCCCCTGCAATTGTCCAACCCATAAATCTCCTTCTACGATAGATATTTGCAATCTGTGTGCCTGAGGGAAAACTAATAACAACCAGTAATTTCAATAAGATATATCTTAGTACCGCGGTAGGTTTGGGAAAGTCCCCTGCCCATTTGGGGTCTAGTCACCCCGGCAGTCTTTCAGGGGTTAGAGTTCAAAAATATCGATCCGGGCGTACGGTTTGGCCCCCAGCCGATCACTGGCCTTGATTGAAATCTTATTGCCAAAATGGACAGCGCCAAACAGCCGCTCGATCCCCTTGCCTTTAAGAATCTTGAGCCCTTCTTCCCGAAGTAGCGATCCTGCTTTTTTCGAGCGATACTCCTCACGGATATAGGTTGCGTATCCAAGGGCACTCTTCCAGCGAGTTTCAATCGGTTGCTGCTGAATGACCCAGAAGAGACCGCCGACGACTTGATCCCCCTCCCGTGCCACGAGGATCGGATCTCCACGACTGGCCGCGGGCAAAAAAACTTGATCCGTCATCCATTCGGCGTTCTTGCGGGTCGGCAACGCCTCACTTTCAAACTGATCCACGAACTGAAGATATTCAAGAAATAGCTGGATCAGAATCTCGCGATCGTGCGGGGTCGCTTTTTTAATCTGAAGAGTCTTCATGCGCCGTATTTTTTTAAAAAAATCTGTGCCGCTTTGTAAATGGGAGGAGTAATAAATCCTCCGTGGAAAGCAACAAAACCACCAGCCTTCGCCGACTTTTTATAGATTTCGATAATTTGTTTCGCACTGTGCAGCTCGGCAGGAGTGGGAAACATCCAGCGGTTGATGATGGCAACCTGTTTCGGATGAATCGCCGCCTTACCATCAAAACCAAGACGAAAGGCCCATTGGCACCGTTTTCGGAGTCCCGAACTGTTTTTCAGGTTTAAAAAAACTCCATCAATAATGTTCTTTTTCATTGCCTTGCAGGTCTTGACCGCACGAATCGCAAATTCTTGGGCCACCGGATCTTTCATCGCATCCAGTCGTCTCTCAAAAAATCCAAAATCAACGCTATAATCCCCGGATTCACCGAACTGAATTGTTTGAATTGCCGGAGAGGCTATAATTTTATCCATCTGTGCTTCCCCCTCGAGCAGTTCAATGGTGGGAATAATCTCCCAGTCGCTCGGTTTTTTGGATTCAAGATCTGCAATCTCCTCCGGAGATTTCACTTTGGGAAGCAGCAGCCCTGAAAAAATAGGAGCCAGCTGATGGGTGAGGGAGAGATCCGCTTCATAATGATTTGACCCCTTGCCATTGATCCGCAAGAACAATCGTTGGTGCGGCCTTGGCGCAATATGGGAATGAAATTTTAAGAGGGAGCGGCGGGCTGATTGCTTGTCGCTTTCAGGGACTCCATCCTCAAGATCAAGGATCAAAACATCCGCTTCGGTGGCCGCAAGCCTCTCATACCAGTTAACCCGATGGGCCGGCACATAAAGCCAACTGCGTGGGACGGGAAATCTCACTGGCGGAATATTTATCACAAAAAATTGGCACTGGCCATTGGCAAATAAATCCGCTAGCTCCTGTTGACGGATGAGTTTCCAAAAGCTGCTCAATCAAATGCTTTCCGGTGACCGGCGGGCGTTGGCGCGCGCGATTTCGATCGTTGAGAACCGGTTGCCCGAACACCTCGGTCTGATGGCAAAGATCGAGGAACGGACCGGAAAGGCTTGTCGGATCGGCGTCACCGGCCCGCCGGGGTCGGGGAAAAGCACGCTCGTTGATCAGCTGATTGCGGAATATCGGAAATCAGGCAAAAGAGTCGGGGTGGTGGCGATCGACCCTTCCAGCCCTTTTTCCGGCGGGGCGATCCTGGGGGACCGGATCCGGATGCAACAGCATGCCGGCGACGACGGGGTTTTCATCCGGAGCCTCGGAAGCCGGGGGAGCCGCGGGGGACTTGCCCGCGCTGCCCGGGAGGTGGTCAAACTCTACGACGCCTTCGGGATGGAAACAATCCTGATCGAGACGGTCGGGGTCGGGCAGACGGAGCTCGATATTATGAAACTCGCCGATACGACCGTGGTCATGCTGACCCCGGAGTCGGGGGATACGATCCAGACGATGAAGGCCGGTCTCCTGGAGATCGCCGATATCTTTGTCGTGAACAAGGCGGATCGGGAGGGGGCCGAACGCCTGATCGCGGAGCTGAAGTCGATGTTGGAGTTGGGAGAAACTCGTGGTTGGGCGGTGCCGGTCCTCTCCACGCGGGCCGACCAGGGGATCGGAATCGAGGAATTAGTCTCGGCGATCGAGGGGCATCAGTCTAGGATCCGTCCATCGGGGGGGAGGGGGGCCGAACAGCGGCGGGCCTGCCTTCTGGAGGCCAAGGAGGAGGTTTTGGAAATTATCTGGGATGAGTTAAAAAAGAGGTTTCATTTCTCGGTCGATCCGGGGGATAATCCGTACCTCAAGGCCGAGAAAATCCTCAAGGAGATTTCGTGGAAAACCAAATCGGCGCGGCGTTAAAAGACATTTTTGAGAGACAACGGGCCCATCGTTGGAAGATCGCCCAGACCACGGCGGCGGAGCGCATTGCCAAATTGACCCGGCTGAAGAAGGCGATCCTCGATCGACGCGAGGAGATCCAAAAGGCGATTTACGAGGATTTCGGGAAAAACCCGGCGGAGGTCGATGTGACGGAGATCTTTCCCGCGGTGGCCGAGATCTCCCATGCGATCCGTCATCTCTCCAACTGGATGAAGCCGCACCCGGTGAAGACCCCGCTCGTCCTGTTTGGAACCCGGGGGGAGCTCCGCTACGAGCCGAAGGGGGTGGTCCTGATCCTCTCCCCCTGGAACTACCCGTTTCAACTGCTGAGCGCGCCGCTCGTGGCGGCGATCGCGGCCGGCAACTGCGTGATGTTGAAGCCCTCCGCCAAGGTCCCGCACACCTCGCATTTCCTGAAGGGATTGATCGGTGATCTTTTTCCCGAAGAGGAGATCGCCCTGATCGAAGGGGGGCATGAGACCGCCGATTTCCTGCTGGAACTCCCGTTCGATCATCTCTTCTTCACCGGGAGTCCGCCCGTCGGGAAGAAGGTGATGACCGCCGCGGCCAAGAATCTGGCCTCCGTGACGCTGGAACTGGGCGGGAAATCACCGGTCGTTGTGGATGAGACGGCCGATCTGAAGAAGGCGGCGGAACGGATTGTCTGGGGGAAATTCATCAATGCCGGGCAGACCTGCGTGGCCCCTGACTATCTGCTGATCCACAAAAAGGTCGCCGACGAATTCGTCCGGGAGGCGAGGCGGGTGATTGAATCCCGTTACGGTCCGGAGGGGGAGCAGGAGAAGAGCCCCGATTACTGCCGCCTGATCACGGCGGAGCATCAGCAGGGACTGCTGAAACTCCTGGAGGCCTCGGTTCAAGCGGGGGCGAAGATCGAGGTCGGCGGAAGGTCTGATGCCCGTTATCTCTCGCCAACCCTTCTCTCCCAGCTGGATGAAAACTCCCCGATCATGAAGGAAGAGATCTTCGGTCCGATCCTCCCGCTCCTGACCTTTGATCGGCTGGAGGAGGCGATTCGTCTCATTCAATCAAGGCCGAAACCGCTGGCGCTTTATATCTTTTCACGCCAGGAGAAAAATGTGGAACAGATCCTCCGCCAGACCAGCGCGGGGGGCAGCTGCGTCAACGCCCTGATCATCCATCTCGCAAACCCGGACCTCCCGTTCGGCGGTGTCGGAGAGAGCGGGATGGGGAATTATCACGGTTTTTTCGGATTTCGGACCTTTTCACACGAACGGGCGGTCTTGCATCAGGGGAGGATCGATTCGCTCAAATTCTTCTATCCCCCCTACACCCGTTGGGTGAGGGGGTTGATCCGGCTCGCCCTCCGCTTTTTAGCGTAACCTCATCACCGATTTTTACCGGGAATTTTTTCACCAGACTCCCCCGATTCACCGCTGCCTCGACCCGCGTAAAATCATCCTTCATGATACAACCCCTGAGGGGCGGCACCTCCCCAAACGTCCTGGTGTGGGTCACGGTGATCTTGTTAGACCCCTTTTGCAGCGTTGTCTTGCCGCCCAGCGGAACGCCGAATTTTTCCCAAGTCTGCTGCAGGATATTGAAAAAGAGCGTCCCGAACCGGTTGATATGGATCACGGTGGCTCGGATCTTATTCCCCTCGATCACCGCATCTTCATAGGGACCGGGGGATAAGGCCTGCTCGGAGAGGGGAGGGCCAAAATCGGCGAGCGGGACCCCGTTGGCGAGGTGGCCGGCGGCGGCGGCGAAGATGTCACGGCCATGAAAGATCGGTGAGACCGGCCGGCGTTGGTATCTTGGATTCGTCAATTCGTGAACGGTCTCGATTCCCCCCAAGAGCCGGGCGGCGGGGCGGAACAGCCCGTTATCGGGGCCGATCAGGAGGTCGCCCCCTCTGACCTTCATCCCGATTGCCCGCCGAGCGGTGCCGACACCGGGATCCACGACGCAGACGTGAATGCCAATCGGCATCGTGAGGGCCGCCTGCAGGAGGTCGAAGCCGGCGATCCCGTGGTGGTGGTGGATGACGCGCGCGGCGGGGCAGAGCTCGTAGATCAGCCCCTCCATCGCCCCACAGCCATAGGACTGTTTTTCAAAGTCAGAGGAGAGGGTGATCAACGGCATGTGGCAGCGGAGGGATTCGAACCCCCGACAGAGCGGGTATGAACCGCTTGCTCTACCAACTGAGCTACGCTGCCGAATAAATTGCCAAATTCACTAACATTGAGTACCACTGGACGCAATATGAAACCCGTTGTTGCCATTGTCGGCCGGCCGAACGTCGGTAAATCGACCCTGTTCAACCGGATCCTGGGATACCGCAAGGCGATTACCTTGGACCTGCCGGGGGTCAGCCGGGACCGCCACTATGGTCCTGCCGATTGGGCCGGACGCGAATTTACCTTGATCGATACCGGCGGGATTCCGGGGGATACGGCAAAATCCCTGCAAAAAAAGGTGCTGGGTCAGATCGATTTTGCGATCAAGGAGGCTACGGCGATCCTTCTGCTCCTGGATGGACAATCCGGCCTGTTGCCGGTCGAGCGGGAAATTGTCGCCCGCCTCCGCAAATCCGGAAAGAGAATCATCTTTGTTGTCAACAAGATCGATCAAAAATCTCATGAAGAACGTTTGGCGGAGTTTTATCCCCTGGGGGGGGAACTCTTTCCCTGTTCCGCCGAACATGGGTTGGGGATCGGGGATTTGTTGGATGAGGTGGTCGCTGTTTTCCCCTCACCCGGCCTCCGGCCACCCTCTCCCGCAAGCGGGAGAGGGGTTAGGGGTGAGGGAGAAATTCGTATTGCCATCATCGGTCGACCGAATGTCGGCAAGTCCTCGTTACTGAACCGGCTGTTGGGAGAGGAGCGTGTCGTGGTGGACGAGGCCCCCGGGACGACGCGGGATGTGATTGATACGCGGTTCCAGCGGGGGGGAAAATCATATCGGATCCTCGACACCGCGGGGATCCGACGCCATGGCAAGTCAAGCTCCAGGGTGGAACGGCAGAGTGTCCTTCGGGCGTTGGCGGCGATCGATCGATCCGATATCTGTCTCTTGGTGTTGGATGCCCAAGAGGGGATTGATCGACAGGACGCCCATGTCGCCGGCACTGCCTTTGAGGCCAAAAAGGGGATCCTCATCCTTTGGAACAAGTGGGACCTGATCCAGCCCAAAAGGGGGATTGAATCAGCCTATCAAAAACGGGTGGTGGACAGTCTCAAATTTCTCTCCTATGCCCCGGTGGCGACCGTTTCCGCCAAGACCGGTTGGGGGATCGAGCCGATCTGGGCCACCCTGGATCATCTCTTTCAAAAATATACCACTCGGATTCCAACCAGCGACCTGAATCGGGTCTTTTCCCAAATTCTGGAGACGCATAATCCCCCCGTCTATCGGGGACGTCCCCTGAAATTCTTTTATGCGACGCAGACCGGCGTTCGACCGCCGCAATTTGTCATCTTTGTGAACGAGCCAAAAGGGGTCGAGGTGACCTTTGTCCGGTTTTTGAAAAATCGGTTTCGAGAGGCGTTTGAATTTGATGGGGCCCCGCTGGAGATCCTGTTTCGTCCCCGCGGTTAACGGATCGACTCGCCCGCCTTCAGTTCCCTCCGGATGACCTGATACGCACGCCGGCTCATCAGGTAGTCGGCATGACCGATCCCCGAGAGTTCGATGTTTTTGATATTCCGGGCCCCGAACGGGACTTCCAGAATCGCGCTCCGATAGTAGCAGATCCGATCCTGTTTTGAATAGATCGAGACCAAACGGACAGGGGGGGGGAAAGGCCCCCGATGGAGCCGTTTTAAAAAAGAAGAGAGCGGCATCATCTGCCAGATGCTTCGGGAGATCAGTCCCAACGGGCTCACCAGACCGATCAAGGCGAGAGGGTTTCCCTGATGGGGGGTCCCCAGGGTGATCAGGGCCCGGACCCGTTTGTGCCCCTCCAGTCTCTTGATGTAATAGTGCCCGATCAAACCCCCTTTGGAATGACCGATGATGCTGATCTTGTTCAGGTGATACCGGCGGCAAAGCCG
>CAYYFU010000006.1:0-4008 GCA_964471095.1 uncultured Pseudomonadota bacterium | reverse complement strand
CCAGCTCCTCGATACAATGGGTATTAAAGGTATCCATCAGTCCGCCCAAGTTCAGGCTAAAGACGCAGAAATGATCCTTGCGGAGCCGTTCCTCCAGGTGGTGAAAGACCCGTCGTGTCGCCCCAAAACCGCACAGCAGGAGGACCGGATGCCGGCAACTGCGGAAATTAGTCACCCGTTCCACCTCGTTTCCGCTCAAGGCCAGACGGATATAGGTCGCGGTGTTGCTGACTTGCTCCAGAAATTGATTGACCTTTTTTTTAAGCCGGATCCCTTTCATCTCTTTGAAATCTTAGGGGAATCCAAGCTTTAAAGCAAGAAATCTTCCTTGACAGCCCGTCCTGAAACAGGTGAAAACTTCCCGAATGGCCCTCTACAAAAAACTCCCTTTTGACCGGCGGATCGACCATGCCCCCGGGTTGTTTTCAAAATTTCTTCAGACGGTTTGGGCGCGTCGCCGCCTGCTGTTGGCTCTTCTCTTGGGAGGGGGGCTGATCATCGGCGGCGGGATCGGTTATGGTTCCTATCGGGAACAACGGCAACGGAATGCGTTTGAGCTTCTGGAAAAGAATCCGGACAACCCCCAGGAGTTGCTGACCCGGTACCCTCGGAGTGATGCGGCGCAGATTGCCCGGATGTTTCTAGCCGAACAGGCGCTGCGGAGTCAGCAATGGGATCAGGCGATCTCTCTCTATGAAGAGATCTTGAAGGTGAAGATCGGAAACCCGTTCTTTCGTGTCACGGCGCATGAAAATCTGGCATTGGCCTATCGGGGGAAGAAGGATTTGGTTCGCTCGGCGGAGCTGTTGAGGGAGACGGTGAAGGACCCGGAGAATCCGGCGGGTGACCACTCACGCCTCCTGTTGGCTCGGGTCCTGGGGGAGTCCGATCAGCCGGAAGAGGCGGAAAAAATTCTTCAAGAACTTGCTTCCTCCGA
The DNA here is from genome assembly GCA_964471095.1 of uncultured Pseudomonadota bacterium. Lineage (GTDB taxonomy): Bacteria > UBA10199 > UBA10199 > JACPAL01 > JACPAL01 > CAYYFU01. Next base: position 3,071 of record CAYYFU010000006.1, on the reverse strand, counting down.
GGATCCTCTGGTTCGTGAGCGATCGGAAAAGGTCAAGGAATGGCTAAAATCTTCGGCAAAAAAATAGTTTTCTTGCTGATTTTCCTCCCCGGTGTGGCCCATGCGCTCCCCTCCGAGGGGTATTATTTCAGGAACCGATCGGTCAAATCGCTCCCCGCGCTGTATAAAATTCCTTATCGTTCCCACTGGGTCTCGGTGATCAAGAAGGGGAAGCTGTTTAAATACAAACGCCGGGAATTTTCTTCCCCCCGCATTGACGGTGAACGGATCTTTCTGGGGGGTGATCACGGTTATTTTTATGCGATGAAGATCCGGAACGGGAGAAAACTTTGGAGATTTAAGGCCGAAGGGACGGTGAATTCAACGCCGGCGATCGGTGGGGGAAAGGTCTTTTTTGGGGATGACAAGGGAAATCTTTACGCCCTGGAGAGTGGGTCCGGAAAGTTTCTCTGGAAGAAGGATTTGGGCTCCGAAATCCAGGCGGCCCCGCTCGTTTCCGGGAATGCCGTTTTTGCCGCGACACTGGAGGGAACCGTAGCGGCGCTCCGGGGTGAGGATGGAACCACCCTGTGGGAGCGGCCTCGTAATGCCAAGCCGTTGCAAATGACGGTGTTGGGCAACGCCTCCCCGGTGGCGGATGACCGGTTCCTCTATATCGGCTTTTCGAACGGGGATTTTGTCTGTCTCTCCCAAAAGGATGGGCATCTCGTTTGGGAGAAGAATTTTCCGGCGACGCATTTTGCCGATATTGACGGGGTCCCCCTGCTGGAGGGAGACCGGATCTATCTGGCAACGGCGGATGGGCCGTTGATGGCACTCTCCCGCCGGGATGGCAAGGTCCTCTGGTCAAAACCGATCGGAACCGCGGTGGCCTTCGCGGCGACCTCTGAAGTTCTTTATGTCGCCGGATTCCGCGGGGCCGTTCATGCGGTCCGGAAAAGTGATGGAACGATTCTTTGGGAGCTCTCCGTCGGGGACGGAGCACTGACCGCCCCGGTGATCTATAAAGACGTCTTGGCGATTGGCCTCTCCAGTGCCACGATGAATTTTATCGATCTCCATCGCGGCAAATTGATGTATCGACGGTTTGCCCGAAAAGGGATTTCATCGGACCCGATTATTGAGGGGAATTATCTCTACTATTTCTCCAACGGTGGCCGGTTGTATTCGTTGAAGCTGGTGAATTAGAGGGCTATTGACAGCCGGGGGTCCTTACGCTAACAGTCCGCTATGGAACCCTCCGAAATCTCACTCGGCTTGACCTTCGATGACGTCCTGATTCTGCCGCAACAGAGCGATGTTTTACCCCAGGAGGTCGATACCTCGACCCGCCTTGCGGCCGATATCACCCTTAAAATCCCGATTATTTCCGCGGCGATGGACTCCGTCACGGAGGCGAAGACGGCGATTGCGATGGCCCGGTTGGGGGGGATGGGGATCATTCATCGAAATCTTTCTCCCGATCAACAGGCCCTCGAGGTGGAGAAGGTGAAGAGGGCTGAATCCGGCATGATCCTGCGGCCGGTGACGATGCGCCCGGACCAAAAACTCAAAGAAGTGGTCCAGTTGATGAAGCAACACAATATCTCGGGGGTCCCGATCACCGACGGAGAACGACTGGTCGGGATCCTGACCAATCGGGATCTGCGCTTTGAAAAAAACCTGAATCTGAAGGTCTCCGATGTGATGACCCGAAAGGTGATCACCACGGGGCCCGAAACTACGCTCGATGTCGCCAAAGAAATTTTACAAAAAAACCGGATCGAAAAGTTGCCGGTGGTGGATAGCCGGGGGAATCTGATCGGGCTTTTTACGATCAAGGATATTGAGCGGGCGACCGATTTTCCGCAATCGTGCAAGGACTCGGTCGGTCGTCTCCGGGTCGGGGCCGCGATCGGCGTGGGTGAGGCCGCCCTGGCGCGAGCCGGTCGTCTGATCGAGTCCGGGGTCGATCTGATCGTGATTGATACCGCGCATGGTCACTCGGCTGCCGTGCTAGAAACCGCTCGCACTTTCAAGAAAAATTTCAGCCTGCCGCTGATCGTCGGCAACGTGGCAACCGCCTCCGCGGTGGAGGCGCTCGCCAAGGCCGGTGTCGATGCGGTCAAGGTCGGGGTCGGTCCGGGGTCGATCTGCACGACCCGGGTCGTGACCGGTGTCGGGGTCCCGCAATTTTCAGCGATTCAGGAATGTTCCCGGGCGGCTGTCCAGGCGGGGATCCCGTTGGTGGCCGACGGCGGGATCAAGTTTTCCGGGGATATCACCAAGGCGCTGGCGGCCGGGGCCAACTCCGTCATGATCGGGGGACTTTTTGCCGGGACCGATGAGGCGCCGGGGGAGGTCATTCGCTACCAGGGACGTGCCTACAAGACGTATCGGGGGATGGGATCGATCGGGGCGATGCTCTGCGGCAGCGGAGACCGATATGCCCAGGCGGGGGTCACCGATAGCGGTAAATTGGTGCCGGAGGGGATTGAAGGGATGGTGCCGTTACGCGGATCTTTAATCACCCATCTTCACCAGTTGGTGGGTGGACTCAAGTCGGGGATGGGGTACGTGGGGGCGAATAACCTCGCTGAATTAAAATCGAAGGCCCGATTTGTCCGGATCACCGCCGCAGGACTCAAAGAGAGCCATGTCCATGACGTGGTGATCACGAAAGAAGCCCCGAATTACCGATTGGAATAATGGCATCCCGTGTTTTAATATTGGATTTCGGTTCCCAGTACACCCAGCTGATTGCCCGTCGCGTTCGTGAGGCAAGGGTTTATTGCGAGATCCTCCCTTGTAACGCGTCAATTGCGAAGATTCGCGAATTCGATCCTTCGGCAATCATCCTTTCGGGCGGTCCGGCCAGTGTCTATGACCCCGATGCCCCCACCGCCTCTCCGGAAATCGTCTCCCTGGGAATTCCGATGCTGGGGATTTGCTACGGGATGCAATGGCTCTCCCGGCAGGGCGGGGGCAAGGTGGAGCCGGGAAAGGTTCGCGAGTACGGGCCGGGGAAGATCCGGGTTCTCAAAAAAGGGGGGCTTTTTGAGGGCCTGAACGAGGCGGACGTCTGGATGAGC
>CAYYFU010000005.1:12358-16380 GCA_964471095.1 uncultured Pseudomonadota bacterium | reverse complement strand
AAAAGGTGGAGACGCCGAATCCCTGCAATGTTTGTTGGCTCTCCTGCCGGGGGGAGACCGAGACGCCGATTACACCCGCACGGTTGTGGGAGTTTATCAAGCATTGAGGCGGGGCGGAAAATAACTGTACACTTTATTGTTGACAAAATGTACATATTCTGCCATGCTGTTTCTTGTATGGCAAAGCGTTTGAGCATTACGGAGGCGCGGAACCGCTTGCTGACCTTGCCGGACGACTTGAGCCCGGGCGAGGAGGTTGAGGTCACTCGTCATCGGCGTCCGGTCTTGCGGGTCGTTCGGACAGGTCCGGGGACGCAGCAGGATCCTTTTTCGATCCTGGAAGATGCCCGGGAGGGGCTAGCGGCGAAACGGCAAGTCCCGCGGTCGCTGGCGGCTCGCTACAAATCCTACCTTTATGGCAAGAAGAGATAGGCCGGTTCCGCCGGAGTGGTTTTGCGATGCGAGTTTTCTGATCGCCTATTTTGCCGGGCAGGATCGCGAGCATGCCAAGGCGATGAAGATTCGGGAAAAACTCAGGGGTCGCGGCGTCCGGTTGTACAGTTGTTGGCCGGTTGCCTCGGAGGCGGCGACACTGCTCCTCTATCATTACGGCTATTCCCACGCCATGGCGCTGCTCAGGTCGGTCTCGGCGTTTCGCTGGGTGACCCCCTCCGAGGCCGATTACTACCAGGCGCTGGCCTTGTTCGGGGAATTCAATCGGGACAAGAAACTCTCATTCAACGACCTGCTCATCTATGTCCTGATTCGGGGAGGCCTGCGAGGCATGCCGGTGATCTCGTTTGACCGGGATTTTGCAAAGATCGGCCTCACCCTGTATCGCTAGCAAGCGCCTGATCGATAGCTGAACCTTTTAGCAGTAATTTTAATAGGTTACAGCGGTTACCATGGGAGTTTTTTGTAATCATATTGCGCCCCGTTTCAATTTCGGGCTACGGTCATCCGATTGGCCGCTCTGGCGGAACTGGTAGACGCGCCAGACTCAAAATCTGGTGGGGGCAACCCCGTCCCGGTTCGATTCCGGGGAGCGGCATAAAAATTATTTAAAAACAATTGGTTACACGCCTTATTTCGTTAGCAACATTTTTGAGGAAATGACGATAAGCTAGCCGATGGCGATTATTTCCCAAGCCTTGCGCACCGGCTGGACCGCATTTCGCAATTTTGGCACCTACACGATCGGCGATGCGTTCGGGGCGCGAAGTTCCACCGGCGTCCTGCTGAACAAAAAAACCCAGGTCCCAATAATTCTTGCCTACACCTTTGGCTATTTCGCGATCACCCAATGGAAGTGGCTCCGGAGCCCGGATGACGCCATCAACCTGCTCCATAAATTGAAAAATTGTGTGACCAGTGGCCTTGATCTCAATGAGCTTCGTGATGAAACCTACTTTCGCCACGCCGCCGAGGATCGTGAGTTCGGCCGATTGGGCGGACTCCGCAATGAGGCGCGAAATATCTTCCATGGCCTTTTTCTGCTCGGGGGCGGTACCCTCATGTATCACGAATATGGAAAATGGCTCGAAAAACCAACCCAAATCAACAATCAGTGGAAGGGGTGGTGGCGGATGCCCAAGGCACCCCCTTATCCCGCCAGAATTCCTCCTGTGAAGGGAGTCGCCTGGACCGCGGTCCTGATCGGGATCATGGGAATTTCCTATTTCTTCAGCAGCATGGCGGGGAACGCCGATGCCCGTGAACTTCAGCCCGGCACCACCGCTTGGCACCCGGCTAATTTCCGCCCCTCGGAAGATTTCTGCGCCAGTCTCTTCACCTCCGATGTCGGGATTCGTTGCTTTGCCGCCCCGCTCTGGAGCCGCGCCGGCAACATGACGATGCGGGGGAGCAACTACCTCTACTACGGGATCGGCTGCTGGATGAAACGATCCAACAAACCCTGGGCCGGGTTCGGACAACTTCTGTTCAATACCAAGGGGGTTCGGACACCAGACGAGGTTCGGAGCAAGGTCCGACGTTTCAACAAGGCCGAACAGATGGCAATTACCAACGCCCGTGACGGGGTTAATCCGGGAAGCCTTTTTTGGAAGGGGATGCTCGCTGTGGCAGCGGTTTATCTCGTCTACGAAGGGTACCGGGCGATCAGGCGCCTTCATGAGGAGAAGAGTGAGAACCCGGTCGCCGACGGATTCTGGATTGCCGGGGGGATGCTTGCTGCAACCGCCTCTCTGGCGGTCGCACTCCGCGTGGCCTCCGTTGCAAATAGCATCAACGCCTTCAGTCTGGTCCTCAATTATTTTGTCACGCCCGCACGATTGGGCTACCTGGTCGTCATGACCGCGGTTGGCGGGACGCTCAGTGGAACGATCGGAGTGACGACCCGACTCGCTCAGGGGTTTGACAACACCAGGCATTACCTCACGAAACAATTTGGGCTCGGTTATGTCCGCCCCTGGCCCAACCGGGTCGCCATTACGACCTGGAGCTCACTGACTGACCTCCCGATGACCCAGGCGCATGGCTTTTTCTGGGGACAGGCGAGCGTCTATCAACCGGCCGAGGCGATGCTGCAACGGCGTCAGGCGATCAAACAGAAATATCTGGAGCTGGCGCAAAAATACCGTCTGGCCGAGACCGAGGAAGAGGAACAGCATTATGCCCGTCGCCTCGCCGAAAAAGAACGGAGCCGCGGAGCCCTCTCCGAGGAAGCGAAAATCACGCTGGAGGCCCTCCAGTCAAATTATGACGACCCTGATGAGCCAGATGCGCAAGATATTCAAATGATCAAGCAGACGCTTCATATTCCCAATTCCTTTTCTTGACTTTTGTTTAAAGGACAAGATTTAATGTAGAGAATGAGGCCGGTCCTTCTCTTACTGATGCTTCCATGGTTGGTTTCTTGCGGTGGGGCCGAGTCCGATCTCGATCTGACGTCACCCGTCCTGACGTCACCCGTCGAGGAACAAGATCAAAATTCCCCAGTCGTCAAGGCGACCGTGACAAACACGGCTGGCGATGTAGCCGCGGACGCCGGGTTCATTGCCGATGGGGATTCTATCGAGATCCCGACCGGTTTTGTCGCGAGCCAATGTGTCTTTACTGCCGGTTTAAGTTCGGTCAGCGGTTCGGCCCTTTCCAGCCGGGTTTCCGTCAACACCTCAACGGGTGAGGTGACCTGTAAGGCGGTGACCCAGGATGGAGAGGGGGTGCAACCGACGGAAAAGGGGTGCACCGCCTCTTATACGGTGATCTGCGCGAAATAATGCCTCCCCATTTTGATATCACACTTGATTTTAACCAGATGATGACGGACCGGATCGGACCACCCGGGGTCCGGCCGGCGGATATCGATGCCCTGGATGAGACCCTCCGTCAGTCATTCCGCGGGCTCGAGGATCTTCGTCGACTGGGTCAGTTGCCGTACCGGGACCTCCCTTTTCAAGAGGAGGCCCTCTCCAAAATTGAACAGCGGGCCTCGGCCCTTCGGGAGAAATATCGTCATATCCTGCTGTTGGGGACCGGCGGGTCTTCGCTCGGTGCCCAGGCTCTCCTCCAGGCCCTCGGGCCGACCGCCAAACAGCCCGGCACGGTGGTTCATGTCTGCGAAGACCTTCACCCGTTGAGCTGGGGACAGTTGACCCAGCTTCCCGCGGAGGAAACCTTTTTGATCGTCGTGAGCAAATCGGGGAAAACCACCGAGACGCTCGCCGCCTTTCTTTTTTTCCGACAATGGATGATCGAGGCGCTCGGGGCCGAACGGTACCGAAAAAGCGTTCTGTTCGTGACGGACCCCCGACAAGGCCCGCTGAGAAAGATTGCCCATGAGGAAGAGATTGAATTTTTCCCGGTTCCGCCCGGGGTGGGGGGGAGGTATTCAGTCCTCTCCAGCGTCGGCCTCCTCCCCGCCGCTTGTGCCGGCATTGAGATCCAGCCGATCTTGGCAGGGGCCCGACGGATGGAGGAGCGATGCCGGAAGGCGGATGTCTGGATCAACCCCGCCATGATGTCGGCGGCGCTCCATTATCTGGCCGACCGGAAGCAGAGAA
>CAYYFU010000005.1:9114-12348 GCA_964471095.1 uncultured Pseudomonadota bacterium | reverse complement strand
GCCGTATGACGACCGGTTGCGAGCCACCGTTGACTGGTTTAACCAGCTTTGGGCGGAGAGCCTGGGCAAACTTTATAATTTAAAAGGGGAGGAGATCCGTGCCGGGACCACGCCGCTTCAAACCGAAGGCTCGATCGGACAACATTCCCAGTTGCAACTGTATCTCGAGGGACCCAAGGACAAGACCGTCACTTTTATCGCCGTCGACACGGTTCCTTCAAAGTTGCAAATTCCGAAGGCGTATGAGGATTACGAGGAGTTTGCCTCATTAGGCGGAAAATCGGTTCAGGATCTTCTCAAGATCCAGAAGGTGGCGACGGAAACCGCCCTCAGTCGGGCCGGGGTTCCGAACCTCACGATCGGAATCCGAGAACTGACCCCGCATACCCTGGGACAACTCCTCTACCTGGCCGAAGAGGAGACGGTCTTTTCGGGCGCCCTCTACAACATCAATCCCTTTGACCAGCCGGGAGTGGAAAATATTAAAAAGTTTATCAAGGGGATGCTGGGGGTCGCCGGCTTTGAGGAATATCGGCAGGTGGTCGAAAAGAACCCGAAAGACCGCCGCTACATTATCTAGCCCCACCAGATCGAACGCCGGTTGCGCAGCACCTCGGCAATCATCTCCTGGATCTTCATCCGAACCTGTTCCGAGAGCCGGTTGACCAATAACTGATCCTCAGCCGCCTCCGACCCGTACTGGCGGTGAAAGTCGAGCGGTTCCCCAAAGAAGATTGTCCATTTGGAGGGGAGTGGAATCAATCCCAGCGGGCCCAACCAGGGCAATGTCGGTGTGATCGGGAGATAAGGAATCCCCAACGGTTTCGCCAAAACGGTTGATTTGTAGAGGATCGGATGGATCTCTTCGGCGCCGATCACGGCGGTGGGGATAATCGGAGAACCGGTTTGCAGGGCGAGTTTGATGAAACCGCCGCGGCCAAACCGTTGCAGTCGGTAGCGGTTCTTAAAATGCTTTCCGATCCCTTTCACCCCTTCCGGAAAGACAACGATGAGACGGTCTTTTTCGAGCAGACGCTCGGCATTTTCCGGACAGGCCCTGACCCCGCCGATCCGATACATGAGGGTTCCCAGAAACGGGAAGTAGTAGACAAAATCCTCCACCAAAAACCGGACTTCCCGCCTTAACGGGTGCTCATTTTCCACCGCCACGGCGATCATGGAACCGTCATAGGGAAGCGTCCCGGAATGATTGGCGACGATCAGCCCGCGTCCCTCATTGGGGACGTTTTTGATGCCGGTGACCCCGATCCGCCAGTAATGATAATAAAGAAAGTCGAAGATCGGTTTGATCCTCCGGACAAAGGTGGGGTCCATGCCAAAATCGTCAAATTCGAAATTCTCCTCACGGGGGGGAGGTTTGGGGCGGGTTGGGGGTTGAAACGCAGCCAACTGTTTTTCCAGATTATCCAAACGGGAGGAGAGCTTCTTCAACAGGGCCCCCCAATCTTCCGGGGGCCGGTTGGGGGGAGGCGGGGCCAGCTTTAAGAAGTGAACGCCGTTTTTGCTCATGGGGCTGCCTCCATCAACCTCACCTGTTTCAATCGTTGGGCCCCGAGAAACGACTGGAGCGCCTCAAAACTGGTGTAGCGTGGAGACCACCCGGCCGATCGTGCCTTGCTCCCATCCGCAACTGAATTGTATTTGAGAAAATCGAGTCGGGAAGAGGGGGCTTGGAAAATACCGCCATACCAGAGCAACTGCACGACAGGATAGAGGAGGGGGGAGGGGACAGAGAAGGCGAATTTTCCGGCCAGTTTGAGCACCCTGGAGAGCGGCAGGACCCCGTCACCCACGACGTTAAAGACCCCTGGAATCTCTTTTTCAATCGCTGTCTTAAAGGCAGAGATCACATCTTCCTCATGAACAAATTGAAACAGCGGGTCATACCCCATGACACGAAACAGGACCGTCCTTTGCAGAAAGGTGGTCTTATAATTTTTCACGGTTGGTCCCAGAATGGTGCAGGGTCGGAGGATGGTCACCGTCGACTCGGGATGTTTTTTGGCAAATTTTAAAAACTGGTTTTCAGCCTCGATCCGATCCCGCAAAAAACGGGATTTATAACCTCCGCGTCGTTCATGATTCTCCGGCAGGAAGTTCGGATTGGTCGGGTGGGCCCCATAGACCTCTGCGGTGGAGGCCATGATCACCTTTTTAACCTTCAGGGCGGCGCAGGCATTGAGGATATACATCGACCCGACCGAAACCAGTTCGTGGGCCCACTCGAGGTTATGGGGAGGGGAGACCGGGAAGGCTAAATGAACGAAGGTCTCCACCGCCTCTTTTTTTAGCAATTCTACCAGTTTGGAATCGGCCAACGTTTCGGTCAGATCAAAGCGATAGAATTTCGCCTTTTTGAGTTCAAACGGGGGACGACGGTTATCGATCGCAATAATGCGGTTATAATGGGGGTCCTCCTCCAGACTCTTGAGCAGCGAGCTCCCGAGAAACCCGGCGGTCCCGGTCAGGACGATGGTTTTTTGGCGGGACTTTTTGGGAGACACGGCTTCCTCCTAAATCTCTAAGGGTAGAAAATCAAGGGGGGATTTTGAAATCAAGCAGGCGAAATGAGCGGGATGACCCGGAAGCCGAAGATTCGGAAGTCCTTATCGAAGGTGAACGCCTCCGAAATTCCCTTGATCTGCATCAACGCGAAGGAGGTGCAATCCGTATACGAAAAAGGCTGGTCGGTGTATTTCTTAAAAACCTCCCAGGCCCGTTTTTCTGTCCGGGCATCCACGGTGACAATTTTGAGTTCGCGGTTCGATTGGACCCGGTCGCCGAAGGTGAGGGCAGAACGAAGCCCGGCCTTTCGTCGGATCCGCGTATAGGTTTCATCGAGGACAAAATTGGAAGTGATAAGTTGTGGCTTGAGGGCCGACAGCTCCTGCAAACAATTCTTGGCCGCGGCATGATACTGGTCCGACTCGTTCGCCAAGGCGATAAAGGCCCCGCTGTCGACAAAGACCTTGTTACTCATAGATGTCGTCGTGTTCCATGGATCCGCGACGATCCGAATCGTCGCGGTAGAGGCCGACGATATTTTGAAGATTGGATCTCGCCGCAGTTTTAACCTTTGGGATCAGCACGGCAATCGCCTCCCGGATCACCCCGGAGAGGGTAGAACCGCGCACCTTGGCGATTTCCTTGACGATTTTCCATTGGGTCGTTTCGAGGTAGATTTGGGTACGGTGCATGGTAACTCCTTATACA
>CAYYFU010000005.1:0-9104 GCA_964471095.1 uncultured Pseudomonadota bacterium | reverse complement strand
GATATTAGGAGCAACCTTTTGGGAAAGGGGCTTATCTGCTCTGCTGGGCGTATCGCGTCGCATGCCGCCAAAACGCTTCTGGAAGTGAATACCCGACATACTTCTAGGAGATTATCTTAGAATAGGTGAGTTACATTTGCGGTATCAGGACCTGTTCTTTCGCTGGCTGCGCGGCGACTCTTTGGAAGCCCCCAAAAAGAAATAATCAGGCGACCGCCTTTTCCCTCAAGTTCTCAATCCCTTTTTCAATCTGCTGGGTAATATGCATCGAGCAGAACTTAGGGCCGCACATCGAGCAGAATTCAGCGCTCTTGAAATTTTCGTGCGGGAGGGTCTCGTCGTGGTACTCGCGGGCCCGGTCGGGGTCGAGCGCGAGCCGGAACTGTTCGTTCCAGTCGAAGGCATATCGGGCGCGGGAGAGGGCGTCATCCTGGTCGCGCGCCCCTTTCCGATGGCGCGCAAGATCGGCGGCATGCGCGGCGATCTTGTAGGCGATCACCCCCTGCCGGACATCCTCCGCGTTCGGGAGCCCCAGATGTTCTTTCGGGGTCACGTAGCAGAGCATCGAGGCGCCCGACCAGCCGGCCAAGGCGGCGCCGATCGCCGAGGTGATATGGTCGTAACCGGGGGCGATATCGGTCACGAGCGGTCCCAAGACGTAAAACGGTGCCTCGTGACAGAGTGACTGCTCGAGCTTCATGTTGTAGTCGATCTGATCCATCGGGAGATGCCCCGGCCCCTCCACCATCACCTGCACGTCATGACCCCAGGCCTTTTTCGTCAGTTCCCCCAGTACCTTGAGTTCGGCCAGCTGGGCCTGATCGGAGGCGTCATGCAGACAGCCGGGCCGGAGCGAATCGCCGAGGGAGAAGGAGACATCATGTTCCTTGAAGATCTCGCAGATCGCGTCGAAGTGGGTGTAGAGCGGGTTTTGCTGGTGGTGGTGGATCATCCATTGTGCCATCAGTGATCCGCCGCGCGAGACGATTCCCGTAATGCGGTTAACCACGAGCGGCAAGAATTCCAGCAAAATGCCGGCATGGATCGTCATGTAATCGACCCCCTGCCTCGCCTGATGCTCGATCGCATCGAGCATATCCTGTGGGGTCAGATCCTCCACCGACTTCACCTGCTGGACCATCTGATAGATCGGTACCGTTCCGATCGGAACGACTGAGGCCCCGATAATCGCCTCGCGCGTGGCGTCAATATTCTTGCCGGTCGAGAGGTCCATCACCGTGTCGGAGCCATACTTGACCGCGAGCCGGAGTTTAGCCACCTCCTCCTCAATCGTGGAAGAGACCGCCGAGTTGCCGATATTCGCGTTGATCTTGCATCGGGCGGCGATCCCGATCGCTATCGGTTCGAGCGAGGCATGATGGCTGTTGGCCGGGATGATCATCCGGCCGCGGGCGACCTCGCTTCGGATTAGTTCCGCTGGCAGATCCTCCCGTTTGGCGACGCAAGTCATCTCTTTAGTGATTTGTCCCTGACGGGCGTGGTGCATTTGCGTTCGGTTCATAGTATATTCTCCCAATCCTTCCAGACCGGTTCGTATCCCTTCGCAACAATCGCCGCCGCGACCTCCGCGGGCGACCTCGAGTCCTCAATCTCAAACTGTTTTAACGCCTCCTGCGGATGCAGATAACCGCCCGGATCGGTTCGGGAGCCGGCGCTCATTTGGGTCACCCCGGCGCCGATCAACCGGTCGCGAAACTCCGGCGTCTCCCGTGTTGAAAGGACGATCCCGACATCCGGCAATGCCAGCCGTACCCGCGTGATCATCTCGACATACTCCTCGTCGGAGACGGGGCAGGGGGTGGCAAAATCGCTCGCGCAGGGGCGGAGCCGGGGCAGGCTGACCGTAAACTCGATCCGCCAGTGTTTCTTCTTCATGGATCGAACATGGGTGATCAGTTGTTCCAGATCCTCGCGCCAGGGGCTTAAACCGACCAGTATCCCCATCCCGATCCGCCGGATCCCGGCGCGTGCCGCCTCTTCCGGTGCCGTGATCCGGCGCTCGTAACTCTTCTTCGGGCCGGCTCGATGCATCTCTTCATAAACCTTGCGGTCATAGGTCTCCTGATAGACGACAACCCCATCAATCCCGGCAGTGATTAACCCCCGGTAGGTCGATTCCCCAAACGGCGCCACCTCGATTGAAAGCGAGGCGAGGTTCGGCTTTAATCGTTTCGCAATAGCGGCAAGGTATTCGGGAGAGATGATCCGAGGGTGTTCCCCGGAAACCAGCAACAGGTGGCGGAACCCCTGTTGAAGCAGGTAATTCGCCTCAGCAATGACCTGTTCAACGGTCAGCGTTTTTCGGGCTATTTTGTTTTCCAAACTGAAACCGCAATAGCGGCAGATATCAATACATTCATTCGAGAGATAGAGCGGGGCGTAGAGCTGGATCGTGCGGCCAAAGCGCCGGAGGGTAAGGCGCCGAGACCTTTCTAAAATCCCCCCCTCGATCCCCCTCTTTGACAAAGAGGGGGAAGGGGGAGATTTTTTATGAAGTGCCACCGATGACTCCTTTCACCGGACTTGACGCCTCCGCCGTTTCCTTTTCAACCGCCCGTCCTGCCAGGAACGCCTTTCTTCCGGCCTCCACGCCGAGTCGGAATGCCTCGGCCATGGCGACAGGATTATCGGCCACCGCGATTGCGGTATTGACCAGCACCGCATCGGCCCCTGACTCCACTGCTTCGCAGGCATGGGAGGGGGTGCCGAGCCCCGCATCCACCACCACCGGCACGGTTGCCTGTTCGATGATCATCTGAATCATCTCTTTCGTCTTGAGTCCGCGTCCCGAACCGATCGGTGCCGCCAACGGCATCACCGTGGCACAACCGACATCGGCAAGCCGTTTTGCGAGGATCGGGTCGGCCTGAATATAGGGAAGAACGACAAAACCTTCTTTGACCAGGGTCTCGGCCGCCTTTAGCGTCTCGATCGGGTCCGGCATCAGGTATTGCGGATCGGGGATCACCTCGAGTTTGAGCCAATTTCCAAGCCCCGCCTCACGGGCCAGATGGGCCAGCAGGACCGCCTCTTTCGCCTCCCGGGCACCCGAGGTGTTCGGGAGGAGCGTGAATCGGTCTCGATCGATAAAAGCAAGAATATCCTGCCTTGGCCTCGCCATGTCTATCCGTCGGAGGGCCACGGTTACCAGCTCGGTTCCGGAGGCCTCAAGGGCTGCCCGCATCACCTCGCCAGAGGGAAATTTTCCGGTACCGATCAAAAGACGGGAGGAAAATTGTCGGTCGGCAATTTGCAGTGAATCACGCATTGAAGTCTAACCCCCTCCCACGGCATGCACGACCTCAACCGAATCGTTTGCCCTCACTCGAATCGAATCCCATTCGGACCGGGGGACAATCTCTGCATTAACCGCGACCGCGATGGAAGGATTTTGGAGCTGGAAACGATTCAGGATCTCGCTGAGCGTCAGCGACGCTTCAAGTTCCTGACTTTGACCATTTAACTGGATTTTCATAAGCTCCCTTCGCCGGCATGACCCGGATCAGGTTCAAAGGGTTTGATCTCAGCCCCGCCTTCGGCAGGACACCCCTGTGGATGAGGTTCTATCGGGCGGCGGTCTTGGCTGTCAAGGACGATGACTCAAACGATTCCCCTGGCCTTAAGATCTGGATCCGATTCGCCAATCCCTTTTCAATCGCCAAACGCCGCAGCCATTGGATCGGTTCATAAAGAGGTTCTGTGGAAAGTCGGAAGGTCTCCCAGTGGATCGGGATCATCTGTTCGGCGCCGATTTCTTCAAAAACCTGTACCGCCTCCTGCGGGTTGAGATGACGTCCCTTCATGAACCACTCCGGTTTGTAACAACCGATCGGGAGGAGGGCGACGTGGACCGATTGGTTGCCAATCGCCTGGCGAAAATCACGCCGGTAGGCGGTACCCCCCGGGAAAAAGACCCCTTCCCCGTTGAGGTCAATCAGGTAGCCATTGCAGAGGTTGGAGCGAAACGGGAAGAGCCGAAACCCCCAGTGTCGGACGGGGAACGCCTTGACGGATAAGGAAGGGTTGATCTGGGTCGTCTCCCCCGGCGCTATTTCGAGCAGCGGGTTCCGCAAAAATTTCCCCACCAAGGCTTTAAGGCCCCGCGGAAGCAGGATCGGTATCTTCGAGGAAAAAAATTTGAAGGAGGGGAGATCCAGATGATCGTAATGGGCATGCGAGATCAAAATTGCGGTCGGGGAGGGGATCAGGCTTGGATCCTGGGGATTCGGGGTCAAACGTTTCAGCCAGAAGATCCGATCACTAAAGACCGGATCGGTCACCACCAGGTGTCGGTCGGATTGCAACAGGGTGGTGGCATGCCCCCAGTAGGTGATTCGCAAACCCATCTGTTGCAATTTATACCCGAATCCGGCTAAAAACAACAGCTTACATGGGGCGACTGACACCAACCTGGGTTGAGATTGATCTCACGGCCTTGCGCAGGAATTTTCTGGAGATCCGGAAACGTTTGGGTCCCGGAGTTCAGACCTTGGCGGTCGTGAAATCGAACGCCTACGGACATGGATCGGTGCCGGTCGCCAGGACCTTGCAGGCCGCGGGAGCGGACCTCTTTGGTGTCGGGACGTTGGACGAAGGGGTTCAGCTCCGGGAGGCGGGGGTCAAGAAGCCGATCTTGATCCTGTTGGGGCTGTTGGAAGGACATTTTAGCGAACTGGTGCGGTATCAGTTGACGCCGGTCCTCTACGACCTCTCGGTGATCCAATCGCTGGACCGTTTTTTACGGGAGCGGGGGGAGAAGCTGGATGTTCACCTGAAGATCGATACCGGCATGACCCGTTTGGGCATTCTCCCCGATGAGGCGCCCCATTTCTTTGAGGAACTGAAGAAACAGACGCAGATCCGTCCCCTCGGTTTGATGACCCACTTGGCCGATGCGGGGGACCTCTCTTTCACCCGAAAACAGATCCTCGCCTTTGAAAAGGTCAGGATGGAGTTTCAAAAACGGTTTCCCCAGGCGTTTCTGCATCTGGCGAACAGCCTCGCTTCCCTTGACCGCCGCCATCTCGGCGATGCGGTCCGGTTAGGGATCGCGCTGTATGGGGCGTATCCCTTGACCCGGCAGCGGCGTCTGGTTCCGTTGCGGCCGGTCATGTCCTGGAAAAGCCGTCTGATCCTTGTCAAAAAGGTTCCCAAAGGGAGCCGGGTCGGTTATGGGAAGAGCTATACGACCCGGCGGCCGACACGGATCGGGGTGATCCCGGTGGGATATGCCGATGGTTATCCCCGTTTGGCCTCCAATCGGGCCTCGGTCTTGGTCCGGGGAAAGAGGGCCCCGGTGGTCGGGACCGTCTGTATGGATATGATGACGGTCGATCTGACCAAAATTCCGGCCGCCTCGGTGAAGGACGAGGTGGTGTTGTTGGGTCCTCAAAAGGGGGAGGCGATTGCTGCGGAGGAGCTAGGGAAGTGGGCGGAGACGATATCCTATGAAATCTTTTGCCAGGTTGCGGACCGGCTTCCGCGCCATTATCTCGGCTCTTGACCATCCCGGTTGGGTTCTTCGGGATACCTTGCTGACGCTCGGTCAGTTTATTCTCTTTGCCGATTCCTTTTGGCGTTGGCTCCGGCGCCCCCCGTTTCGGCGCGCCGTTCTCCTGAAACAGATGGAATTTATCGGGGTCCGTTCCCTCCCGATCATCTTACTCACCTCCATTTTTACCGGAATGGTTTTTGCGCTTCAGGTGGGGGACAGTTTCCGGCTCTTTCATGCCGAGTCGTTGGTGGGGGCGACCGTCGGGATGGCGCTGGCCCGCGAGATCGCCCCGGTCTTTACCGCCCTCATGGTGGTAGCGCGGGCGGGATCGGCGATGGCGGCCGAGATCGGGACGATGAAGGTGACCGAACAGGTGGAGGCGTTGGCCTCCATGGCGGTCAGTCCGGTCCAGTACCTGGTGGTCCCTCGCGTGGTCGCGGGGACCGTGATGGTTCCTTGCCTTGCCGCCCTGTTCGGTTTTGTCGGGGTGGTCGGTGCCTATGTCATCACCGTCCATATTTTGGGAATTCCCGATATCTCCTTTATCCGGAGACTGCTCTATTATGTCGATGCGGATGATTTTATCGGGGGACTTTTGAAGTCGGCGGTATTTGGTTTTACCTTGACGCTGATTAGCTGTTTTGAGGGATACCGAACCGAAGGGGGGGCGGAGGGGGTCGGGCGTTCGACCACCCGGGCGGTGGTGGTTTCCTCGGTGACGGTTTTGGTCGTCGATTATTTTCTGACCGCGCTTATTCTGAATCTGTTGCCGGAATTTTGATGATTGAAATCAAGGATCTCTACAAGGGGTTTAACGGTCAGCCGGTCCTCCAGGGGGTCAATCTGGTTGCGGAGCGGGGAAAAATTACCGTGATCCTCGGCGCCTCGGGGCAGGGGAAGACGGTCTTGATGAAACATTTCATGCGGCATTTTCAGCCGGATCGAGGCAAGGTCCTTGTGGAGGGGGTCGATTTGGCGACGCTCGACGAGGAAAAGATGAACCAATTCCGCAAAAGGTTCGGGATGCTGTTTCAGGCGGGGGCGTTGTTTGATTCCTTCAGTGTGGGGGAGAATGTTGCCTTTCCCTTAAGGGAGCATGCCCGGCTCTCCGAACAGGAAATTCGTCGTCAGGTCCGGGAAAAGTTGGCCCTGGTCGGCCTCGAGGGGATTGAGAAAAAAATGCCGGCGGAACTTTCCGGGGGAATGAGAAAAAGGGTTGGACTCGCGCGGGCGATTGCATTACAACCGCATATTATCCTCTACGATGAGCCAACCACGGGGCTGGATCCGATCACCACGGCGGCGATCAACCGGTTAATCCGGGATATGCAGAAAAAATTATCCGTAACCTCGGTCATTATCAGTCATGATATCGAGTCTACCTTTGCGATCGCGGACAAGGTCGCGATGTTGCATGAGGGGCGGATTGTTGCGGAGGGGGATCCGGCGACATTCAGGGAATCCCGTCATCCGTTTGTGAAGGAGTTTTTGGAAGCAAACCGCGTATGAAATGGGGTGCGGAAACCAAGGTCGGTCTGTTTACCCTTGTCGTGCTGCTGGTGATCGTCTGGATTACGATCCAGATCAGTGATCGCGGCGGCGTTCAAGGGGGTGGTACGACCGTGACCGTGATTCTTGATTCGGCGGAGGGGTTGATCCGAAAGACACCGGTGGAAGTCGCAGGCATTCAGGTCGGACATATCAAAAAATTGGATCTGGTGGAGGGAAACCGGGCCCGGGCGGTGTTGAGCCTCTCGGACCGAGTCCAATTGGGGAAGGATGCCGTCGCGACGGTCCGCGCCAAGGGGTTTCTGGGGGAGACCTATATCGATCTGAATCCGGGAAATCCCAAAAAAGGGAAGCTGGCCGATGGCGGGGAAATAATTGCGGCAAATCCGTTTGTGGATATCGGACTGATGGCGCAGGATGCGCAGGATCTGATCGGCAGGCTTCGCGACATGACGGAAGATAACGAGGAGAACGTGAACCGGATGCTCTCCAGTCTGGCGGAATTTTCGGAAGATTTGCGGGATCTGATGGCGGAGCGGAAAGAGGACCTGAGCGAGACAATGGAACGATTCCGGAGCACCTCGCAGAAAATCGACGAAGGGCGCGGGACGATCGGTCGGTTGGTCAATGATGAAGAGATCGCCGAAAACATCAATGAGGCGGCCCGCGGGGTTTCAGAGACGATCGGCGGGGTCAATCGCTTTCAATTTGAGATCGGTTATCATCTCGAATATTTGGGAGAAACGCGGGACATCAAAAATTATGTCGGTCTAAACCTGAAGCCGCGGCCGGACAAGTATTTCATCTTGGAGTTTATCGCTGATCCGAACCCCTCGCCCGAGGAGACCACCACGACCACGGTCACAACGACCGGCGGGGTTTCCACCACAACGGTGACGGATGAAAGCAAGATTCATGAGGATGATTTTCTGATCTCCGCACAGTTGGCCAAGAGTTTTTATGACTTCACCTTCCGCGGCGGGGTCATCGAATCTCGCGGCGGGGTCGGGCTCGACTGGCGCAAGGATCCGGTCAAGGTTGAATTCTCAGCCTTTGATTTTCGGAGAGAGGCGGGACGCCGTCCCCATCTGAAGGCGATGGGGAGCCTGTATTTGACCAAAAACATCTATCTGGTTTCGGGCGCGGATGATTTTATCTCGAGTCAACAAGACCCGGATTGGTTTTTTGGGGCGGGCCTGTCGCTGATTGATGAAGATATCAAATCGCTGTTTGGCGCCGCCGCCTTGGGGGCCTCCAGACAATAATTATGCCGGAGATCCATCGAGCCCTGATCAGTCTTTCCGATAAATCAGGGATATTGGAGTTCGCACGCCTGTTGGTCGACCTGAAGGTCGAAATCCTCTCGACCGGGGGGACGGCCAAACTTTTACGGGAGAACGGTTTGCCGGTGACCGACGTCTCTGACGTTACCGGCCAGCCGGAGATCCTGGAGGGACGTCTCAAGACCCTGCATCCCAAGATCCATGGTGGGATCCTGGCGATCCGGTCGAACAAAAAACATCGGACAGAAATGAAGAAATCGGGGATCGAACCGATCGACCTTGTTGTTGTGAATCTCTATCCGTTTGAGCAAACGATTCAAAAACCGGTTGTTTCACTGGAAATGGCTATTGAGAATATCGACATTGGTGGTCCTTCGATGCTTCGCGCTGCGGCGAAAAATTGGCCCGATGTGACGGTGATTTGTGATCCGGCGGATTATGGTTTGGTCCTGGAAGAATTGAAAAAGGGCGGGGAGGTTTCAAAGGAAACCAATTTCCGACTGGCGCAGAAGGCTTTCGCCTTGACTGCCCGTTATGACGGCGCGATCGCCAATTACTTGGCCGGTGGGCGGGAGGGGAGGTTCCCCGATCTCTTGAATCTTCAGGGGATCAAGGTTCAGGACCTGCGTTATGGCGAAAATCCTCACCAAAAGGCGGCCTATTATTCTGACCGCTCGACCCCGCCGGCCCGCCAGCTCCACGGCAAAGAGCTCTCCTTTAACAACCTCCTTGATCTTGATGCGGCGACCTCGTTGGTTTGTGAATTTAAAGACCCCGCCTGTGTGATGATCAAACAT
>CAYYFU010000004.1:5919-16644 GCA_964471095.1 uncultured Pseudomonadota bacterium | reverse complement strand
TCTGGTCGGTGTCCTGCAGGAGTCTTTGGAGGGCCGGCAACAATCTTTCAGAATGTTGCAACGAAATCGACAGGATAATTTCGCCGATCATCTTCTCGTCTTCCAGCAACGCAACGCTCCCTGTCAGAGTGGAGGTTTCAAGGGCAAGGACCCGCATCCGGTCAAGATACCCGAAATCCGATCCCCCACAACTTTTTTCTCTCCCCGTTTCATCCTTTGACACATTCTCCCTGATGGATTAGTTGAGGGAGTCGTGATTCTGGAATTTTTTGAGCTTCTCAAAAAACTCGCCCAATCCGGGATTCGATTTCTGCTGGTCGGCGGCATGGCGGTGAATCTCCACGGCATCGAGCGCCCCACCAAGGATATTGACCTTGTCGTCTATCTGGAAACAAAAAATCTCAGAAAATTTCTTCTGCTGATGCGTCACCTCGGGTTTCGTCCCAAGGTCCCGGTCGGGCCGACCGATTTTGCAGACCCCAGAAAAAGAGCAGACTGGATAAAAAACAAGAACATGATCGTCTTCAGTTTTTATCACACCACGGACATGATGCGAGTTATTGACGTCTTTGTGAAACATCCCTTGCCTTTCGGCCCGATGTTTCAAAAGCGAGAAATGATTGCGGTAGACCGGGTCAAGATTCCCGTGATTTCTATCCCGGATCTGATAAAATTAAAACAGCAGGCCAAACGAGCGCAGGACTTGGCTGATATTGTGATGTTGAAAAAGGTTCTCAAGGAACGAAAGAGATTAAAAGATGAGGAAACGAAAGAATAATCCGGCACGCCGGGGTTTCAGTTATTTCAGGACGAGGGACCAGATCCTGGAGTATATGAAGGTTCCCGCCAAGCGAAAATTGCAATGGCTGGAGGAAATGTTCCAGTTCAATCGCCGACTGGCAAGGAGCAATCCGGCGATCGGCCGGATCCAGGAAAAATTCCGCCGCGGGGAGATTTAGAACAACTCCCTCACCTTCTCAAACAGCTCCCGAAATCCCCAGACGGACTCGACGTCATGCAAGGTCACGAGGATCATCAGGGTGATCAATAAAATAAACCCCGCCTGTTCGGCGGCAAGTCGGATACGGACCGGCAACGGTTTTCGAATCAATTTCTCCACGACAATAAAGAAAAGATGCCCCCCATCCAACACCGGGATCGGAAGCAGGTTGAGCAACCCTAGCTGGAGCGACATAAAACAGAGAAAATAGAGAAAGGGGGTTATCCCGCTCCGCGCCGCATGCGCCGAGGCTTGCGCGATCCGAATCGGACCGCCGAGGGTCTTGTAGGAGAGCTCGAGCGTGACCAGCCGCTTCAACACGGTCAGCGTCATCCCGGCCAAACGCCAATTCTCCTTCATCCCCATCTGCAACGACTGAAGAAAGGGGTATTGCCGTTTGACGAACGGGACCCTCTTTTCAAAATCCTTCTGGACCCCGATCAACCATCGCTTGAGGCCGTCGTCAAACCGTGGGACGACCGTCACGCGGCGGATCGGCTGGGAAGCGGCCCCCGTGGTCTCTTGTCGCAGATCGATCGTTAACGGTTTCCCCTGACTGGCATCAACCCGCTCCGACATCTCGCTCCAATCGTCGACCCGAACCCCGTTGATCGAGAGGACCTGATCCCCGGCACGCACTCCTGCCTGTTCCGCGGGACCCCCATGGGCCACCTCGTCAATGACCGGTTCATTGCCGATAAACAGATTCGGTTCGATCCCGATCAGCCCATGACGAAGGTTTTGTTCCTCCTCCAGGAGCACCTTGCGCGAAAATTTTCTCCCGGCCCGTTCCACAGAAAGATCCATCTCCATGTTGGGTCGGAGCAGGACCTCATTGAGCAGTTCCTCCCAATCGGACACCGACCTTGTCCCGATCGAAAGAATACGATCCCCCACCCGGAGACCGGCCCGAGAGGCGGCTGAACCGGCCTTGATACCGACCACCACGGGAGGTTCCGTCAGCCAGGCCGGTTCCAACCGACCGATCCAGAAGACCAGCGGCATGAGGACCAATGCGAGCAGCAGATTCATCAGGGGGCCGGCAAAAACGACCCCAAAACGATGGCTCGGCGGACGGGTGGAATAGGAGGCCGGATCTTGGGCATCGGCTTCGGCAGGGTCTTCCCCCTTGAGTTTCACATACCCCCCCATCGGGAGGGCAGAGATCAAATAGGTCGTCTCCCCTTTTTTGAAGCCAAACAACTTTGGGCCAAACCCCAAGGAGAATTTTTCGACACCGATCTTCTGCCGCTTGGCAGCGAGAAAATGCCCAAACTCATGGATAAAAACCAACAACCCGAGGGCGATGATGAAATAAATAATCGTCATCGACAGGACTCCCGGACCTGCTGATCCACCTGCAGCACGTCGTCGATGGTTTGGATCTTGATTTTGTGATGCCGATGGAGCGTCTGCTCCACCAAGCGTGCAATGTCTAAAAACCGGATTTCTCTTTTTAAGAATTTTTCGACGGCGACCTCGTTCGCCGCATTGAGGACAACGGGAAGACTCTCCCCCTCTTCGGCCACCTGACGGGCAAGCGCCAAACAGGGAAATTTCTCCAGATCCGGTTCCAGAAAGGAGAGGGGGCCGGACTGGGGGAGAGAAAGACTCTTGACCCCCGATTCGATCCGTTCCGGGTAGGCCATCGTATACGAGATCGCACATCGCATATCCGGCAACCCCAGTTGGGCCAAGACCGACCCATCGCGAAATTCGACCATCGAATGGACAATGCTTTGGGGATGGATCTGGACGTCAATCTGCCGGGCCGGAAAACCAAACAGCCAGTGGGCCTCGATCAGCTCCAGCCCCTTGTTCATCAAAGTGGCGCTATCAATGGTAATTTTGTCTCCCATCTTCCAGTTCGGATGTTTGAGCGCCTCCTCCACCGTCACCGCCCCCAAACTTTCCTTCGAGCGGTGAAGAAACGGTCCCCCGGAGGCGGTCAGGATCAGCCGTCGAACCTCTTCCCTCTTCCCCGAGCAGAGACATTGAAAAATCGCATTATGTTCACTGTCGACCGGGAGCAGCTCGGCCCCGCTCTGACGGGCCGCTTGGGTCATGACCTCCCCGGCAATCACGAGGCTTTCTTTGTTGGCCAACGCAACATTCTTGCCTGCCCGAAGCGCCTGATACGTCGGCTTGAGGCCAGCAGCCCCCACGATGGCGGAGATCACCAGGTCCGCGTTTGGATCAGTCGCCACCTCCACCAACCCCTCCTCCCCCCAGACAGCTTTGCAGGAACCGTTGAGTTGTCTCGTCAAATTTTCAGCATCCTCACGTCGCTGCACCGCCACCCGTTCCGGATGAAATTGCCGGATTTGCTGAAAGAGAAGGTCGATATTTTTCCCCGCGGTCAAGCCAACCAGCTTGAAACGATCCGGATGACGCGCAACGATATCCAGCGCCTGTGTTCCGATGGAGCCCGTTGAACCGAGAATGGTGATCCTCTTGAAATGAGTCATGATGAAAACCAAAGGGCGAAGCCATACACCACGGGGGCATTAAACAGCAAGGCGTCGATTCGATCGAGCATTCCGCCATGCCCCGGGATGAGATGCCCCGAGTCTTTGACCCCAAAGGCCCTTTTGAGAAGTGATTCCGACAGATCCCCCAACGGGCCAATGACTCCAGCCAAGAGGGCCAAGAGGAGTGCGGCAGCCAGGGGGAGTGGTTGCCAAAAAAACCAGACAAAAAGGGACCCCACCAAACTCCCGACCATCCCGCCGAAGAAACCCTCCAGGGTCTTTCCCGGAGAGACCTGCGGGGCCAATTTTCGCCTTCCCCACCAGTGTCCGACAAAATAGGCGAAGGTATCGTTCAACCAGGTCACAGCAAAAAGCAGCAGGACCCAGATCCCCCCTTGCCAAAAGTCCCGAATCAATCCGATCATCGGGGCCAAGATGCCGAGATAAAGAAAACCAAGGGAGACAAGCGCGAGACGCGTTTCCCGCTTACCCGGATCATCACCGGAAACCAGGGCCCAAGAAAAAATGAGGATCACAAAGAGAGAGATTTCCACCAGCAACCATTCTCCGACGAGCGACGTCGAGAGGAGTAGGGCGTTATGCACCGCCAGAAGCAGGAGGCCCCCCGACCGTTCCCGAGGGGTCAAACGGGAGATCTGCAAAAACTCGCCCAGACCGACCAGGCTGCAGCCCCAGACAATTCCCTTAAAAAGAAACGGCCAGGGGGCAAAGAGCGAGCCCAACACGAGGGGAATCGCTATGACAACGGTCAGGAGTCGCTCAAATAGCATGACGAAGTTGCTCGGTAATCTTGCCAAAACGCCGTTCCCGTCCCTGGAATTCCTCAATCGCCTTAATCAGGTGTTCCTTCCGAAAATCAGGCCAGAGGGTTTCGGTGAAATAAAGCTCCGCATAGGCCGATTGCCAGAGGAGAAAATTGCTGATGCGACGCTCGCCACTGGTCCGGATAATCAGGTCCGGATCCGGCATTCCCGAGGTATCCAAATATTCGGAAAAACGTTCCACCGCGATATAATTGTCCCGAAAAGAACCGGCCTCTTTCTCCTGGAGCAGGCGATTGATCGCCCGCATAATCTCGTCGCGTGAACTGTAAGAAAGCGCGAGGTTCAACACCATCCGGTCGAAATTTTCGGTCATTCGCTCGGTTTCTCGCAATGTTTCGAGAACCGGCATCGGCAATCTCTCGACATCCCCGATCGAAACAAGCCGAATCCCGTTTTGGGTCAGCTTTTCCCGCTTGATGATCAGAAACTCCTTGAGCAGCGCCATCAAGGCCGTAATTTCGTCCTTCGGCCGGGCCCAGTTCTCCATCGAGAAACAATAGAGGGTCAGCGTGCGAATCCCCAATTCTCGACAGGTGGTGATGATCTCATCGACCGCCTCAATCCCCTGCCGATGTCCCTCAATGCGGGAAAGACCGCGGGCCTTGGCCCAGCGGCCGTTTCCATCCATGATGATGGCAATATGTTGAGGAAGCTTCTTGAGATCCAGATTCATGGTGCCCAGGGAAGGAGGGTGCCCCTACACCTCCATGATTTCCTTTTCTTTGTGGACCAACAACTCATCAATCTGGGCAATAAACTGATCCGTCATCTTTTGGTTTTCTGCCTCGCTCTTGCGAAGTTCATCTTCCGAAAGTTTCCCCTCTTTTTGCATCTTTTTCGCCAGATCATTGGCGTCCCGACGCGAATTACGGATCCCGACCCTCGCCTCTTCCGCAATTTTCTTCGCCTGTTTGACAAGTTCCTTGCGACGCTCCTCCGTAGGCGAAGGAAGATTGATCCGCACCACTTTCCCGTCATTGATCGGGTTCAACCCCAGATCCGATTTTTGCACCGCCTTCTCGATCGCCGGAATCGCCCCCTTGTCCCAGGGGGAAATCACCAGGGTCCGGCTTTCCGGCACGGTCAGGGAGGCCACCTGATTCATCGGAAGCTGGCTCCCAAAGTAATCCACCTTGATCCCATCCAGGAGGGCCGGTGAGGCACGACCGGTCCGGAGGCGGGCAAATTCCGACTTCAGGGTTTCCACCGTCTTTCCCATTTTATTTTTGGCTTCCTGCTGTATCGTCGAGGACATAACCCGACCTCCTAATGAACCAACGTCCCGATCTTCTCCCCCAACACCACCCGTTTCAAGTTTCCCTTGCGAAACAGATTAAAGATAATAATCGGCATACGGTTGTCCATGCAGAGGGAAATCGCCGTGGCATCCATCACCTTGAGATTTTTTTTCAAAACATCCAGATACCGGAGGTGGGGGTAAAAACGGGCCTTTCGATCCTTCATCGGATCCGCGCTATAAACCCCGTCCACCTTGGTCCCTTTGAGGATCAGATCCGCCCGAACCTCCATCGCCCGTAACGAAGCCGCGGTGTCCGTAGAAAAATAGGGGTTGCCGGTTCCACCCGCCAGAATCACGATCCGCCCTTTTTCCAGGTGACGAATCACCCGGCGGCGAATGTAAGGCTCCGCCAGTTGTTGCATCGAAACGGCCGTGGCCACACGCGTATAGACCCCTTCATGTTCGAGGGCATCTTGCAGGGAGAGGGAGTTAATCACCGTGGCCAGCATCCCGTTGTAATCGGCGCTCGCCCGATCCATCCAGTCCTGTTCCATCCCCCGAAAGATGTTTCCGCCCCCCATCA
Organism: uncultured Pseudomonadota bacterium; assembly: GCA_964471095.1. Lineage (GTDB taxonomy): Bacteria > UBA10199 > UBA10199 > JACPAL01 > JACPAL01 > CAYYFU01. The sequence goes on along the minus strand of CAYYFU010000004.1, from coordinate 10,505 downwards.
CGATGGCAATCTGCACCCCCAGGCGATGAACCTCACGCAGTTCCTGGACCAGCCCGCGAACGACAACCGGGTCAATGCCGTACCCGTTCGGTCCGGCCATCGCCTCGCCGGAAAGTTTTAAGAGGATTCTTTTGTAACAGGGACCGGTTTTCTTTTTAGGCATAAGAACCAACTTGATATCGGACCATCTCCACGACTTCGGCACCAGGATCCTTTTCCTGTAAAAACATGCCGACCGTTTTTTTGCCACCGGGGTCCTTGATAAAAGGTTGCTCCACCAGACAAACCTCGCTGAAAAAACGACTGAGTTTCCCTTCCAGGATCTTGTCCAACAGGTGAGAAGGCTTTCCGGCCAAATCGGGGGATTCAGCCAGAATCCCTTTTTCCCTCGCCATCACCGATTCCGGCACCGAGCGCCGATCGACATAAACGGGGTGCATCGCGGCGATATGCATCGCCACATCGCGCACAACCGTTTCATCAATTTTGGCCCCCCGGATTTTTACCAAAACGCCGATCTTGGAACCGGCATGGATGTAATCACCCACTTTTTCATTCCCCCCTCCCTCGAGTGAGGCAAGGCGACGGATAACGATATTTTCGCCGAGCTGGGCAACCAGTCCCTTGAGACTCTCTTCAACCGATTTCTCGCCCATCTTTTTCTTTAAAAGAACTTCGACCGGTTGGGGAGATTCCGAGGCGACGAGCCGGGCGACCTCCCTCAAAAATTTTTGAAATTGATCGGTGCGGGCGACAAAGTCGGTTTCACAATTCACCTCGACCAGGGCAAGCCGATTCCCCGAAGATCCTTTGCCGACAGCCACCAGTCCTTCTTCCGCGGAGCGAACCGATTTTTTGGAGGCCTTGATCATCCCCTCTTTGCGGAGAAAATCGATCGCCCCCTGGAGATCGCCACCGGTCTGACGCAGGGCCCTTTTACAATCCATGATCCCGGCCCCCGATTTTTCGCGAAGCTCGCGGACCAGATCGGCGCTAATCTCCATCATTCCTTCCTCTCCCCTTCCGCCTGCTTCTGGGTGAATTCCCCCTGCACCTCGTTTTCGTAGCTTTCCGGTTTAGAGACATACGCCTTTCCCTTGGCCTCAACGATCGTCTCCTTGGAAACCGCCGGTTCGACCTCACCCGGCTCTTCCCCTTCCGCCACCTTGGCTCGGGTCATCTCGGCACGGTGTGCCAGACCCTCCAGACAGGCATCGGCGATCTTTTTGCAGAAGAGACGGACCGATTTGATCGCATCGTCATTTCCGGGGATCAGATGATCGACACCGACCGGATTACAGTTGGTATCCGCCAGCGCAACGACCGGCACCCCCAGCCGATTCGCCTCATTCAAGGCGATCCGCTCATATTGAGGATCGACCAGAAAAACCGCCACGGGGAGGCGGGTCATTTCCTTGATTCCACCCAGCGACTGGGTCAGTTTCTTGATTTCCTTCTCCACCCCCAACTTTTCCTTCTTGGTCAAACCTTCCAGCCGTCCCTCATCCCGCTTTTTTTCCAAATCTTTGAGCCGGTCAATCGAGGCACGGATCGTGCGATAGTTGGTGAGCGTTCCCCCCAGCCAGCGGCGACTCACATAAAACATATGACATCGCTTTGCCTCATCGGCGACGATCGCCTCCGCCTGTTTCTTGGTCCCAACAAACAGGATATCCCCCCCTTCCCCCACCAACTGGGCCACAAACTGGCAGGCCTCCTGACAGAGCGGCAGGGTTTTCTGCAGATCGATGATATGAATCCCGTTTCGCGCCCCGTAAATATACGGCTTCATCGCGGGGTTCCAGTGCCTTGTCTGATGCCCAAAATGGGCCCCCGCTTCCAACATCTCCTTCAATGTGACTTCCACCATTTCCTCCTCCAAAAATCCGCTAATCGGGCAAAAATAAAGTGGTTTTACCTATCATTGCTGACTCTTTCTTTGCAAGGGAAAAAAGGGTATACGGGGAGCCGATGAAAGTCATCGGTCTGACAGGGGGAATCGCGTCGGGCAAGGGCCTGATCGCCTCGTTTTTCAGAAAGAGAAAGATCCCGGTCATCGACGCCGATCAACTGGCGCGTGACGTGGTGCGACCGGGTCAAAAGGCCTATCGGGAGATCATCGCCGTCTTTGGCCCCACCCTGCTAGGCCGGGACAAGACGATTGACCGTAAGAAGTTGGGAGATTTGGTCTTTGCCGATGCCGGACGACGCAAACTCCTCGAATCAATCACCCACCCCGAAATACTCAAAGGGATCCACCTCAAAATTCGAAACTTCGAGAAAAAACGGGCCAAACTTGTCGTGGTGGATGCCGCGCTGCTGTTTGAATCGGGGCTCTACAAAAAGATGGACAGGAATCTGCTCGTCGTCTGCAGCCCGGCGGTCCAGCTCAAGCGCTTGATGAAGCGGGACAAACTGACGGAACCGGCCGCCTGGGCACGCATCTTGTCCCAGTTGCCGACCGCCCAAAAACAGCGGTTGGCCGATTTTGTGGTCGATAATTCCGGCAGCCGCGCCGCAACAGAAAAACAGTTCGCTAAAATCGTGGCGGTCTTCGGTCACGACCGCGGTCGCCGCCGGAAGAAGGTCGTCGGTCGCGGTCCCTGAAACCTCTCCCCCCTTCACTGGAACGACGCGGCCGCTCCGATGACTCCGGCGGAGCGACCCATCCCTCCGGTGGCGGCATCGTCTCCCGACGAGACAGCGCCACCTTGCCATTCGGTTCCAACCGGATCACCTTGACTTGAACCTCGTCTCCCTCCTTCAACACATCTTCAACCCGATTGACGCGGGTGTAGTCGATCTGGGAGATATGCAGCAATCCGTCGGTGTTCGGCAGGATATTAACAAACGCGCCGAATTCGGCAATTTTGACGACCTTGCCGTTATAAATCTTGCCCAATTCAGGACCTTCTCCACCGCCCTTTTCATCGCCTCCGCATCGGTGGCAAAGACCTTGACCGTTCCGTCATCCTCGACATCGATCTTGGCGCCGGTCTCGTCGATGATGCCGCGGATGTTTTTTCCCCCCGGACCGATCAGCGCACCGATCATATCCTTCGGAATCTTCAACTGGGTGATTCGCGGCGCATAAGGTGAAAGGTCCGGCTTCGGGGCGGTAATCGCCTCCATCATCTTGCCCAAGATCTGGAGTCGTCCCCGTCTCGCCTGCTCGAGGGCCTTGGAGAGGATTTCCTCCGAAAGGCCGGCGATCTTGATATCCATCTGCAGGGCGGTGACCCCCTTGGAGGTACCGGCCACCTTGAAATCCATATCCCCCAGGTGATCTTCGTCTCCCAGGATATCGGAGAGAATGGCGTATTGAGTCCCTTCTTTGACGAGCCCCATCGCGATTCCGGCCACGGGGTCAGAAATCGGGACACCGGCATCCATCAGCGAGAGAGTTCCACCACAGACGGTCGCCATCGAGGAGGAGCCGTTTGACTCCAGGATTTCAGAAACGACCCGCAACGTATAAGGAAAAGCGGTTTCATCGGGGATCACCTTTTTCAAGGCCCGTTCCGCCAGATTCCCGTGACCAATCTCCCGACGTCCCGGCGAACGGAGAAATTTCACCTCCCCGACCGAGAATGGCGGGAAATTGTAATGCAACATGAAACGTTTGGTCGATTCCTCAAGCAGGGCATCGATGATCTGCTCATCTTCCCCGGTTCCCAAGGTGGTGGTCACAAGCGCCTGGGTTTCGCCCCGAGTAAAGAGCGCGGAGCCATGGGCGCGCGGCAACAGACCGACTTCAGAAGTGATCGTACGGATCGACTCGTAGTCGCGGCCGTCCACGCGGCGCTTCTCCGTCAAAACCATCCGGCGCATCAGCTGGTACTGCATGTTTTCAAAATGGTCTCGACACTCTTTGCCACAGATCCGTCCTCTTCGGCGGGAACCTTCGCGGCCCCAATCGCCTCCTTCACCTGGGCGACCGCCAGCTGTCGTTTCTGTTTTTCAGGGACACGAAGCGCCTCATTCAGCTTCTTGGAAAATTCAGTCTCAATCTCCTTTTCCAGAGCGGAGGCGGCCTCCACAGGACCAATGACCAACTTCGGTTTCCCCGCCTTTTTTTGAAGTTCCTCCTGGGCCTCCAGAATGGATTTCATCGATTTCTGGGCAAACTGGATCGCCTCCACAATCTCCTGCTCGGAGACCTGGTTGGCCTCCCCTTCGACCATCACGACCGCATCCCGGCTCGCAGCGACAATCAGCTCGATATCGGCGGCGGCAGACTGCTCGACACTCGGGTTGCAGACGAACTCTCCGTTCACACGACCCACCCGTACCCCGGCAATCGGCCCGATAAACGGGGCCTCGGAGAGCATCAGGGCCGCGGAGGCCCCAATCATCGCAAGCGTATCCGGTTCCGTTTCCGGACCGGCGGAGAGAACGGTCGCGATCACCTGGGTTTCATGAAAATATCCTTCGGGAAAAAGGGGACGGATCGGTCGGTCAATAAATCGGCTGGTCAACACCTCATGTTCCGAGGGTCTTCCCTCCCGCTTGAAAAATCCGCCGGGAATTTTCCCGGCCGCAAAGGTCTTTTCGACATAGTCGACGGTTAACGGGAGAAAATCGGC
>CAYYFU010000004.1:0-5909 GCA_964471095.1 uncultured Pseudomonadota bacterium | reverse complement strand
GTGACCAGAACGATGGTGTCTTCACAGCGGACCGTGACGGCACCACCCGCCTGACGGGCCAACTTTCCGGTCTCGATGACGACCTTTTTTTCTCCCAGTTCCACTTCCATTGAATACGACATAAGAAACACTCCTTTTTTAGTTACTTTTTCTCACCAAGATCGCTTTTCTCGAATCAGGTCGGGGATTTTTCGGGGAGGGGCCTTTAAGGAACTGATAACTTACAACAACTCCTAAAAACGACTTTAGGACGCCTTATAAATTATCAGCTGCACCCCTCCTCAAACCGATCCTCTCAAACCCAGCTCTTTTGTGACCCTGGCATACCTATCAAAACTGTTATCTTTCAAATAGTTAAGCAGCCGTTTGCGCCGTCCGACCAGCATCAGAAGACCGCGCCGCGACTGGTGATCCTTGCCATGCCCTTTAAAATGGTCCGAAAGCTGACTGATCCGACGACTCAACAGGGCGATCTGAACCTCCGGCGAACCGGTATCTCCGTCGTGAACCGCGAACTTCTTGACGACCGTCTGCTTCTCGGCTTCCATCTTGAGGGTCAGGCTAGCACGCCGATCCGGAACTTGTAAAGAGGGATTCTCTCCTGCTCTTTTGCCGGGGGGAAGCTGACAGGATTGACATCATGATGCGTCTATGATACGCATATTGATGCTATGCATCGAACCACCCTGGCTCTTGACAGCTCTCTGGAACGACAGTTGCGGCTGATTTCACACCGTGAGAGACGGTCGCTCAAGGATCTGATCAACGACCTCCTCCACCGGGCCTTGAAGGCCTATTCGGCGCCCAAGAAGAAGACGATTGAGTTTACTTGGCATGTTTCCCACGGCAAGCCGGTCCCCGGGTTTGATCCATCCGACCGCAGCACCTACCTTGACCTGATTTCACGAAAGTTCACGTGAGGGCGCTGATTGACACCAACCTGTTCGTCTATGCCTCGTTCGACGATTTTCCCTATCACCAAAAGTCACTCGACTTTTTGAAGAGTTGCGCGGTCAGTTCCGATTCCTGGTATGTGACTTGGGGCATCGTTTACGAATATGCGCAGGTGGTGACGCGAACCCCTCCTTTCAAAAACCCGCTCTCCTTGTTGCAGGCGTGGGATAATGTTGAGAAGTTTCTGTCGTTCCCGAATGTCTCAATCCTCCGGGAGGGGGAGGAACATTCGGCCCGGTTCGCCTCGCTGGCAAAAGAACATTCGGGTCTCACCGGCACCATTCTGCACGATTTTCACAATCTCGTGATCATGAAGGAAAACGACCTGAACGTCGTCTATACCGCCGACACCGACTTCCACCGCTTCAAGGGGATCCGGGTCATTAACCCGCTTCAGTCCTGAAAATCCTCGGCAGTCGGAAGCCGGGTCAGCTTTTGCAGTACCGTGCTTCGCAGTTTCTCAATATCCGAATCGAAGCGACCGGATTCTTCAGTACACAATTCCCTGATAGACATCCTTGCGGTGGCGGATCCTCAAGACGAAGACCGTGAGTCTCGCCTGTTCAATCGAATAGATGATCCGATAGTCTCCAAGCCGATATTTCCAGAGTCCTTTGTACGGTCCGGTCAAGGGCCTGCCGGATCGAGGGTCGGCCGCCAAAACGCGCTCGACAACCTCCAACGCACGCAGTTTCACCGGCCGGGAGAGGTTTTTCAGGTCCCTCGCAACCCCCACCGCATACTCAATCCTATACACCGATTTCTCGCCGGAGCTGAATGGGGGTCAGGCGTCTATCCGCAAGTCGTTGTTTCGCCAGCTGAATATCCTCAAGGTCTTCAAAATAGGAGTCGAGCGCCTGGCCGATCAGCCAGGACCGGTTTCGCTCCGTTCGTTCCGCCAGCGCATCAAGTTTTCTCAAAACATTCCGTTCCAGGGTGGCACTGATGTTGATCTTCGACATCCCGACCTCCATTTATAATACTTATATTATAATATATTATGATTTCATTCTAGTATTATTTTCAACTATTTTCAGCGCTGCCTCGACTGCCTGGAAGATTTTGGAACGGGCTGATTCGAACGGCTCCTTCAGTTCGCAGCCGGCGGCGCGGGCGTGGCCGCCCCCGCCGAATTGGGCCGCCAGTTCGGCGACATCGACCCGTTCCGTGGAACGGAAGCTGACCTTCCAGCTCCCCTCCTCAGTCTCGCGGAACTGGATCGCCACCTCCACCCCCAAAATCGAGCGGGGGTAGTTGATGAACTCGTCCGAGAGATCCCTCGTGGCGCCGGTCTCCTTCAGCATCTGCTGGGTCAGCGTCAGCGAGGCATACCGCCCATCACTCGAAACGTGGAGCGTCGGCAGGACCTTTCCCAGGAGGAAGATCCGCTCCACCGGAAAGCTCTCAAAGACCTGCTTGGCAACCCACCACGGCTCGATCCCCTTTTCGACCAGCGAGGCGGCCAGCCGAAGCACCGAGGCATCGGTGTTTGAATAACGAAAATTTCCGGTATCCGTCACGAGAGTGGTGTAAACCGCCGTTGCGATGTCACGAGTCAAGGGAACCTTGAGTTCCCGCAAAAGTTTGAGGACCACAAACCCGGTCGATGGAGCCTTCGGTTCGATCAGATTGATATCTCCGGCACGACCGCTTTTTTTATGATGGTCAATCACCACCAAGCAACCTCTGCCGGGATGTTTTTGAAAAACCTTTCCCGCCCGTTCCGGTTCGGCGCAATCCACGATAAAACTGGCGTCAAACCGCTCGTCGGCCGCAAGATTTTGCGTGACGGCGCCGGAATCGGGCAAAAACCGGAGGTTGATCGGCACCGGGTCCTGATTGTAGATCTTGACCCTCTTGCGCAGTTTCTTCAGCCCTTGCGCCAAGGCCAAAGCCGAGCCGAGGGCATCACCGTCCGGCCCGTAATGGGTCGTCACCAAAAAGGATTTCCCCTGCCGGATCGTTCGGATGACCGCCTGGCTCTCTCTAGAGTTTGGTAAAGAGTTCTTCGACCCGTGCGATTTCTTCACTCGTCTCATCATAAAAAAATTCAATTTGGGGCGCGATCCGGAGTTGCAACCCCTTGGCCAGCGCCCGCCGCACAAAACCGGACGCCTTGTTCAACCCCTCCTGGATCGGGGCCCGCTCCTTCCCGGCCGGAATCTCATAATAGATCCGGGCAAACCCCAGATCCTTGGTCATCGTCACCCGCGTCACCGTCACCCCCCGGATGCGTGGATCCTCCAATTCAAAAAGCAGGATCTGTGTGACAAGGTTCCGGATCTCTTCCTGCAGTCTTTCCTGTCGACGTGTCATTCAAAATCCAGGATTGATTAAAGCTTCTGAGCAATTTCCTCAACGGCGTAGGACTCGATGACATCCCCTTCTTTCAAATCATTGAAGTTCTCGAAACCGATGCCGCACTCCATGCCGGCCGCCACCTCACGGGCATCGTCCTTGAAACGTTTCAGCGAACCGAGTTTCCCCTCAAAGACAACCTTTCCGTCGCGCAGCAGCCGGGCCTGCGCCGCACGAGCGATCTTGCCATCAACCACCGAGCAACCAGCCACCATCCCGATCTTGGATACCTTGAACAGCTGCCTGACTTCGGCCCGTCCCAGGTATTCCTCCTTCCGAATCGGCTTGAGCAATCCCTCCATCGCCTTGCGAATATCCTCCAGGACCTCATAAATAATCGAATACTGACGGATCTGAACCTTTTCCCGCTCCGCTATTTCGCGTCCCTTGGAATCCGGACGGACATTAAAACCGATCATGACCGCCTTGGAAGTGAGCGCCAACATCACATCCGATTCCGTAATCGCCCCGACGCCCCAGTGAACAATCAACACCTTGACCTTCTCCCCGGACAGTTTCTGGATCGCATCCCGAATCGCTTCTCCCGATCCATGAACATCCGCCTTGATGACCAATCTCAATTCAGGGACCTGATCCTTGCGGGCCTCTGCATACAGGTCCTCCAGACGGGGCCGGGCGATCTCGCGTCCTTCGCGTCCCTTGACGGTCCGATGTTCGGAGACCTTTTCGGCATCTTCCTCACTCTGGGTCACATCGAAGGGATCCCCGGCATCCGGCAACGGGTTGAGGCCCAGGATCTCCACCGGCTGGGAAGGGGTTGCCTCCCGAATCGAAGCGCCGGCCTCATTGATCAACGCACGAACCTTGCCCCAGGCGCTCCCGGCAACCAGCGGATCCCCCACACGGAGGGTCCCCTCCTGAACGATGACCGTCGCCACCGGTCCCCGTCCCCGATCCAGCTTGGCCTCGATGACCACCCCATGCGCCCGGATCTGCGGATCCGCCTTCAGATCCGCCACCTCGGACTGCAACAGAACCATTTCCAAAAGCTCTTCGAGCCCCTGGCCGGTCTTGGCCGAGACAGGGACAAACATTGTTTCTCCCCCCAATTTTTCCGAGATCAAACCATGCTCCATCAGTGACCGTTCGACCCTCGCCGGATCCGCATCCGGTTTGTCCATCTTATTGATGGCCACAACGATCGGCACCTTGGCCGCCTTGGCGTGGTTAATCGCCTCAATTGTTTGCGGCATCACACCGTCATCCGCCGCCACCACGAGAATAACCAGATCCGTTACCTTGGCCCCGCGAGCCCGAATCGCGGTAAACGCCTCATGACCGGGGGTATCCAAAAAGGTAATCATCCCCTTGGGAAGGCGGTCCTGATAGGCCCAGATATGCTGCGTAATGCCACCCGCCTCTCCCGCAGCCACCTGCGCTTTTCGAATCGTATCGAGAAGTGTCGTTTTCCCGTGGTCAACGTGACCCATGATGGTCACCACGGGAGGGCGCGGCACCGGGTTCTTTCCCTCCGGTTTCTGCTGCAGGATCGTTCCTTCTTCAAAGGCGACATTTTCGACCTCATAACCAAAGTCGTGGGCAATCAACACGGCGGTATCGCAATCGATGATCTGATTCAGGGTCGCCATCACTCCCAAATCCATCAGCTTCTTGACCACTTCCCCCGACTTGATTCCCATGCGATGCGCCAATTCGCTTACCATCACCTGGTTTTCAATCCGGATCACCTTTTTGATCGCCTTCGGGGTCGTTAATTCCGTCTTTTTAAATTCTTTGTGGGTCAGAACCTTCTTCTTTTTTGTGCTCCGCTCCGGACGAAACACCCGCTCCAATCGTTCCGGGATCAGTTCAATGATGTCGGCCACTTTTTTGAGACCACCGGCCCGATCGATCATTTCCATCTCGAGTTCGTCTTTCGTCTTGCGACGGGCGACTTTCTTCGGCTTGACCTCTTTTTCTTCCTCGACCTTGGGAACGGCAGGGACCCCGCCCTCGGCCCCCTTGGGAGCGGCACCCTTCTCCTCTCCCGAAGCCGCGGGGACAGACGTTTCGGCAACCGCCTGTTTCGGGGCCAGCTCAACGGGCTGTTCCTCGACCTTCGCCAGCTCCGGCTTGGCCACCTGGCGACGCCGGATGATGGTCGATTTGACCCGTTTTTCCTCAACGTTCGTTTTCACTTCCATAAGTCGCTCACTCTTTAGCCCCTGCTTCTTCACCGGCCAGACGAACTCGACAGTTCTCGATCAATTGTGTCGCCTTGGCAACCGGGATTCCGGTCTTCTCCGAAAGTTCTTCCGGGCTACATTGCACCACCTGGGAAGGACCGGTCAAGCCGGCGGCGGCCAGCAACTCCAGGGTCTTGGGTCCGACCCCCTTGATACCGGAAAGTTTTTCTTCTTCGATCCCGGCCACTTCGGGAATCGCCCCTTCCTGTTTTTTCTTTTCCACAAACTGCTGTGCCGAGTGATAAATCGCCTCAATCGACTGGGCCCCAATCCCGGGAATCCGTTTGACCTCCTCCAGAGAGGCCTCGGCAATCTCTTCGGGACTCCGGAAGGCCTGGCTATAAAGGATCGTGGCGGTCGATTCCTCGATCCCCAGCGCATCGACCAGCG
>CAYYFU010000003.1:15262-18949 GCA_964471095.1 uncultured Pseudomonadota bacterium | reverse complement strand
GTCCTCCGGTGTAACCGGAGATGTCCTCTGTGACCCCTTTCATCTCCCGAAAGGCATGTTCGACACACCAGAAACAGCCCCCCGCGAAGGTTGCTTTGGATTCTTCGGCCATAGACGTTACAAGCGTTTTCATCTTGGCAATGATTATGAATCAGATTATAAGATTAGGCTAGATTGAAAAATTGGATATGGAACATCGGTTTTGTTGCCTCGTTGGCACTTCCCTTTTTTAACCTCCCCCTGATCGTTCGAGTCATCCAGCGGCGATCCTCGACCGATATCAGTCTTGTCTGGGTCACAGGGGTCTGGCTCTGCCTCGCCCTGATGGAACCGATCGCCTGGCTTTCTACCGACCCCGTCTTTCGGGTCTTTGCAACCGTCAATCTGGTATTGTTTTCCGGGGTGACCTTCACCGTATTTTATTTTCGGTGGAAGAAATAACAAACGGGTGTTAAGCGTTTTTTCGTTTCCGGGGTAGCCTGCCTACCGGTAGGCAGGCTCAGCGGCACCTGCCTGCCGGCAGGGAGCAATCGGCAGAGGGTTATGAGTGAGTACTGGATATACGCCCTGTACAGTCTAAAAACGGAGCAGATGTATATTGGCATGAGTAGTAACATTGAAAGAAGGCTAAAGGAGCATAATGCAGGACAAGTTAAATCGACTTGTGCAAGTGGACCATACAAGTTGATTTATAAACGGGCTGTAGGTGATCGGAAGTCAGCTCGGTATTATGAGAAAAAATTAAAAGGAGGTTTCGGTAGAGAGTTTTTAACACAATATATTCCGGGGTAGCTCAGCGGCAGAGCAATCGGCTGTTAACCGATCGGTCGCCGGTTCGAATCCGGCCCCCGGAGCATTGAGATATTTCGTGTATATTCTTCAAAGCTTGGATGGCCGCTACTACACCGGCTACACAACCGATCTCGATCGCAGACTCAAAGAACACCAGTCCGGATCCGGTGGAAAATTTACTCGATCGTTCGGTGCCAAAAAAATTCTCTACCACGAACTCTATTCAACTAAGTCCGAAGCCCTCAAACGGGAGGCCCAACTTAAAAGCTGGCCACGGGCCAAAAAAGAGGCGCTTATCCGCTAATCTCCACCACCTTTTTCTTGCCTCGTGCCCCTCGTACGATGCTGACCGCAGATTTTGGAACTGAGAAATGCCGGGCAAGTGCCTCAATCACCGCTTCGTTGGCCTGTCCCTCAACCGGGGGCGCGTTGACCCGCACCTCGAGGGCGCCGTCACTCAGCCGTTCCACCGACTCCTTCCGGGAATTCGGTTTCACAAGGACACTAATTTTCATGCCGATACAAGATCACCCTATGGCTGGTGAACCCCATCGCCACTTTTTTAGACAGAAGCCTTTGACTTGTACAAGAGCCCGGTGATTCCGCCCAGGACCAGAAACTCAAACATCCCGCCTAGAAACCAGTCAATCACGAGACGGGTCGGGTAGGGGGTAAACGGGACCATGAGCAGCAAATGCGTCCCCCAGTAAAAGAGCCCGATCCAAAAGCCGTACCGGATCCCCTGGCCAAGCCTCCCTTTCCCCTCTTCCACGCCCACGGAGTACAAACAGGTGAAGAGAAAACCGAACAGAAGATAGCCTGCATACGCAAACGGCATGAGGCCTCGTGATTCTTCCATCGGTCTCCAGAGGTTCATGGTCGCTTGGTAGATCCCCATGAGACAGGTGTGATGATAAAACATATCCAGCAGAAAGTAGGCCGCGGCGACCGCAAGGCTTGCCACGACATAACGTTTTGGTTCGCATCGACAGGCCATATCCCCCTCCTTGGTTAGGAGGCTTGTCTAACAGAGAAGGGGCTTGAGTGCAACCAATTGCATTTTCATTTGGCTACCACACTTAAAACCGCCCTCCCTTGACCTTCCCTTTGGATTCGGATACCCAGTCAGGACTTTGCAGACAGGAGAGACGTGAAAACCACTGAGGGTGATGGCGCTGGCTTTGAGACGCTTAAGCTCGACCCCAATCTTTTAAAGGGAATTCACCACCTCGGTTTCTTAAGGCCGACACCGATCCAGGCCCAGGCGATCCCGCCGATCCTGGAAGGGCGCGACGTCATTGGGCTTGCCCAGACCGGCACCGGAAAGACCGCGGCGTTCGTTTTGCCGATCCTGCATCGCCTGTTGAAATCCCACGTACGCAAGATGCCACGGGCGCTCATTGTGGCACCGACACGGGAGCTGGCGCTCCAGTCGATGGATCATCTGAAGGCGCTCTCCCGTTTTGTTCATCTCAAAGGGACCGCGATCTTCGGCGGCGTTTCGTTTCAACCGCAAATCTCGGCGATCCAGAACGGGATTGATATTCTTTCCGCCACCCCCGGTCGCTTGCTTGACCATGTGGAGGCCGGCCGCCTGAAACTCTCCGAGATCGAGACGTTTGTGTTGGACGAAGTCGATCAGATGTTGGACATGGGTTTTCTCCCCGCCATTCAACAAATCATCCGGCTCTTACCTGCCCGGAGACAAAATCTGGTCTTCTCGGCAACGCTCTCGACGCAGATGTCGGTCCTGGTGCACAAAATTCTTACGAATCCGGTGACGGTTCAAGTGGGGCAACGATCTTCTGTCGCCGCCGGAATCCGGCATGCGATCTATCCAGTCCCGCGCCACCTGAAGACAGAGCTTTTGGTCGAGATCCTGCGGGGTCAAGGGATGACATCGGTGCTGATCTTCACCCGCACCAAACACAATGCCGACCGGCTCTGCCTTAAACTGCAAAAGAGGGGTTTTGTGGCGTCTGTGATCCATGGCAACCGCAACCAAAATCAACGGATTCGGGCGCTCAATGATTTTCGGGATGGAAAAAGCCAGATCTTGGTTGCCACGGATGTTGCGGCGCGAGGGATCGATGTGGAGGAGATCACGCATGTAATCAATCTGGATGTTCCGGAGGTGGCCGAGATGTACATCCACCGGATCGGTCGTACCGCGCGCGGGGATGCGACGGGAGATGCGTTTACCCTGGTCGACCGTCAAGAGGAACCATTGATTCGGGATATTGAACGGTTGCTGAAGCAGGCGTTGCCGCGCGTGACCCTTCCTGATTTTGATTATAAAAAACCCAAGCCGGACATGCCCCATCACCCCTCACAGCGGCAGGGTCACCCACCGCAACGTCATGATCATTCCCCGTGGAAGGGATCACACCGTAGCGTCACCCGAAGGGGATAATTTTCCGTCACCGATCCAAAGACTCAAAGATTCGCCTTGCAATTCGGGGGGGAACCACGTACAGTGCCCCCACTAGCGTTGTAGTCTGGAGTTCGAAAGGTTTTTGGTAATCCTGCCTAATCCCTTCGTCATCCGAGTACGTACGCAGAACAAATAAGGAGGACAACATGTCCAAAACAAAAGGAACCGTAAAATGGTTCAATGATGCCAAAGGTTATGGCTTCATCTCGCGAAGTGACGGCGGAAAAGATCTTTTCGTCCATCACTCCAACATCGCCGGTGAGGGATTCAAATCCCTGACGGAAGGGGAGCAGGTCGAGTTTCTGATCGAGCGCGGCCCCAAAGGCGAGTTCGCGTCTGACGTGACGAAGGCTTAAGATTTTATCTTAACTGGAGTTAGTCAAAAACAGCGGCCCCCTCATCGGGGGCCGTTTGTTTTTCGTATTATCGTAAAGTCGCCGAGAGGATGTTTTTCCGCAGCC
>CAYYFU010000003.1:0-15252 GCA_964471095.1 uncultured Pseudomonadota bacterium | reverse complement strand
ATGCTTTTCGGGGTCACCTCCACCTGTTCATCGTCGCGGATAAACTCGATCGCCCGTTCCAGCGTCATCGGGAGGACCGGGGAGAGGATCACATTCTCATCACGCCCCGCCGCCCGGATATTCGTCAACTTCTTCTCCTTGCAGACATTGACGTCCAGATCCTGCTCCCGGTTGTGTTCCCCGATGATCATCCCTTCATAGACCGGGACGCCCGGTTCCACAAACAGCAGACCGCGTGGCTCCAGGTGAAAGAGGGCATAGGCGACGGTCTCTCCCATCCGGTCGGAGACGAGCGAGCCGGTGACCCGACTCTTGATCTCACCGCGGAACGGTTCATACCCTTGGAGGTAGGAGTTCATCAGACCGGTCCCCTTGGTGTCGGTCAAAAATTCGTTGCGGTAGCCGATCAGTCCGCGCGATGGGACGGAGAATTCCAGCCGGACCCGGCCGGTGCCGTGATTGACCATGTTGATCATCCGGCCGAGCCGCATCGCCAGTTTTTGGGTCACGAGACCGGTAAAGTCGTCGGCGATATCGACAAACAGATGCTCCACCGGCTCCAGAGAAACGCCGTTTTTTTCCTTGAGGATCACCTGCGGCCGGCCGACCGAAACTTCATACCCCTCGCGCCGCATCGTTTCGATCAGGATCGCCATCTGAAACTCGCCGCGCCCCTTCACCAGAAAACTGTCGGCCGCCGCCTCCTCTTCGACACGGAGCGCGACATTATGGAGCGTCTCCTTCTGCAGGCGTTCCAGTATCTTGCGCGACTGGACCCACGGCCCCTCCCGACCGGCAAAGGGGGAGGTGTTGATCATGAATTTCATAAAAACGGTCGGCTCATCGACCGTGATCCGCTTGAGCGGTTTGGGAAATTCCCCGGTACAGATCGTATCGCCGATCTCGACATCCTCAATGCCGGAGAGCATCGCGATATCCCCCGCCTCGACCTCCTCGACCTCCTGGATCTGAATGCCGTTGTACACCTGCAGGCTGGAAATTTTCAGCGGTCGCGGTGGCCCCTCTTTGGAGAGGCAGACTAACGAATCCTTTTTCTTCGTCTGTCCGTTGAAAATCCGGCCGATGGCGAGACGGCCGACATAATCGGAGTAAGAGAGGTTGGTGACGAGCATCTGAAACGGTTCCGCCGGGTCGTAGCCGGGGGGAGGAATCTCCTGGAGGATCATGTCAAACAACGGGGCCAGGCTGGTGCCGCGCCCCTGCAGGGTCGGCTGGGCGATCCCCTCACGGCCGACCGCGTAAAGGACCGGGAACTCGATCTGGCTGTCATCGGCGTCGAGATCGATAAACAGGCTGTAGACCTCGTGGAGGACCTCTTGCGGACGGGCATCCTTCCGGTCGATCTTGTTGATCACGACGATAATCTTGAGATGCGCCTCGAGCGCCTTCTTCAAGACAAATCGGGTCTGGGGGAGCGGACCCTCGGAGGCATCGACGAGCAGGATCGCCCCATCCACCATCTTGAGCCCGCGCTCTACCTCGCCGCCGAAGTCGGCATGGCCGGGGGTGTCGATGATGTTGATCTTGACCCCCTGCCAATGAACGGCGCAGTTCTTGGAGGCGATCGTGATCCCGCGCTCCCGTTCCAGATCCATACTGTCCATGACACGTTCACTGACCGCCTGATTGCTGCGGAAAGTGCCGGATTGCCGGAGCATGAAATCAACGAGCGTCGTCTTCCCATGATCGACATGGGCGATGATCGCGATGTTTCTGACCTTTGGATTTTGGGCGAGCGACTTGGTCATTTTCGGATCAATTTCTTGTCACGCTCTCCGTCGCGGAGCCGCTTCTCCCAGAGGGCCTGCTGGATTGCTGCCGGTTGCCTCGCAAAGGCAGCGCTCTTGGAAAGTGGCTTTCGGGAGGGATCGACAAACTGGTCGATGACATCCGCCACGGTGACGATCCGGTCCCCCAAGTCCTGTTCGGAGATAATCTGACACTCGATCCAGCCGCAGCAGTTGGGAATAATCGGCAGACCGGTCTTGGTCCGCTCCAGCTTCATCCCCTCAAATTTGTTCCGATCCCGGCCGGAATAAAGGCCAAAGCGGGGTAATAGCTCCGCCTGATCTTCCGCCAGGAGATGGACCAAAAACCGGCGGCTGGCCCGCATCAGCTCATGGGTAAAGTTGCAGGGGGAGGGGACAATAATCACCCGTGGCCGGTCCGGGACCAACGTGGCCGGGAGGATCCAGGTGATGATCATCCCGCTCTCCCGTTGCTCGTGCCGGGCGGTCAAGAGAAAGACCTCATGGTCCACTTGGGCCAAAAGGTCATGGGGGAGATCGGTCGGCATTCGTTGGGCTATGCCCGATTCGCCGCTTTATTTCAAGCCGCGAGATGTTCGGCCAGTCGGAGCGACAACGCCATAATCGTCACCATCGGGTTGACGCCGGGGGAATCGGGAAAGACCGAGGCATCACAAACGTAAATCCGCTGTGAGCCGATCAGGCGAAGGTCCTGATCGACCAGCACTCCGATCGCGGCGGTCCCCATCGGGTGGAATCCGCTGACCACGAGGGAATCCCGCCGAAAATCCTCGGGACGTATCTTTTTAAGCTCCGCAGGGCTGGTCGGCTCCTTCTCAATGGCAAACGATGGCAACAGGACTCGGGTCGCGCCGGCGGCAAGGAACGCCTCGGCGGCCAGGAGGAGCCCCGCGCTAAGGTCGCGGGCATCGTCGGGATGCAACCGATAGTCAATATAGGGAAAGCTCCCCCAGTTTCGAACGCGACCGGCCTGCCGGTCCTGGACAAACATCCCAAAACTGGCGAGGTGATCCGATTCCTGCATCCACCATCGGAAACGGTGACCGGTCGCTGCCACCATCGGTCCCAAGACCACCTTCGGGACATGGATCCCCTCCAGGGTTAGTCGGGGATACTCCGGCGGACGATATCCGACCCCCTGCGGGACCCCGCGTTCCCCGTGGTTCAGGTCGGGGAAATAGGCGAGCACCTTGGCGGCCGGGTGGATCTTGAGATGGTTCCCGGCCAGGCGCCAACGGGAGCCAAGCCGGTTTTTTCGGATCAGTCCGGGGGTTGAGAGGGCCCCGCCCGCCAACACCAACTGTCTTGCCCGAAGCAGCCTCCTTCCGGCAGCTCCCGAGGTCTCTACAACCACCGAATCCCTCTCCTCCCGGATCCTGGTTGCGGTTGTCTTGATGAAAAGCTCGGCCCCCGATTGGGCCGCCTCCGGAAGATAGGCGAGATCGGTCCCCTTTTTTGCCCCGGTCGGACAGACAAAACAGCAACGTCCCGAACCCTGACAACCGGGGGCATTGCGCGGGAGCAGATAGGTCCCCTTGCGACCGAGGTTCATCATCCCTTGTTCAAAGAGTCGGGAAGAGTGACTCATCAGTTCCCGGGGGGGAATCGTCACGCCGAGGCGCGATTCGACCTGGTCCATCCACCGATCGAGGAGCCTATCGGAAAACGGCAGGCCGGTCTTCTCCTGCCAAACGGTCATCGCCGACGGAAAGGGGCGGAGACAGGTGCCGGAGTTGATCACGGTCGTTCCGCCGACCGCAGAACCGGCCACCAAGACCGTGATCCCTTTTTTGAACGAGGCGAGCAGGGTTTGGGAGGCATAATAATGTTCGAAGATCTTGGGGACCTCCTCCGTGACAGGGAGTCCCCCTTTTTCGATCACCGCCACGCGAAGGCCTCGTCGAGAGAGTTCGGCGGCGACCGGGGCCCCACCGGCGCCGGAGCCGACAATGACGTAATCAAATTCAAGCCGGACCGGTGGCGGGATTTTTGCCAAGGGATGGGGAGGGGCAGCCGGGACGTGATCCTCTTTGAGTCTTTCCATCAGCGGCAGGAGGATCAGCGTCAGGAAGGCCCGGGCCCAATGAAACCGGCCCCCCCCCAATTTTTTTAAAAGGAGGTCAAGGTCGGTGTCGGTCAAGGAGCTTGCCCTGCTGAATTTTCCGAGGAGGAGGAGCGGGGCGATCCATTCGATTGTTCCAAGAAAGATGAAGTAGAGCGATCGAAACGGAAAATCGTACCGTCTCGCCCGTTGCAGCGCGGTCGCGGTGGTCTCCTCCGCCTTGGAAGCGGGGAGACCGGAGAAGAGGAGCCAGCGTTTCGCAAAGGCCGAGGTCAAGAATGTCTCCGAACGAACCAGAGGCTCAAGGCGACCGCGGCATCGGCCAGGGCACCGAGCAACCAGGCGGATCCCGTCGTGAAGGTGAGGACAAGAAATCCGGCGGTGCTGAACAGCTTGGCGGCAACCAGCAGCCAGAGGAGTTCCCGTCTTTCCGGGTGTCGGGCAAGCTGGTCGGCCAGCAGGGTGATCGTCCCCATCAGGGAGAGGGCGAGGATATGATCGAGGCTGAACGGGACGATCGTGATTTTTCCCGAAAGTCTCAACCATTCCGCCAGGCGATTCAGAAAATGCATCATCCCCGTCGGATAAAATAACAGGGACAAGCCGACCGCCAGGAAGAGGACACTCCAGAGACGGGCGATCCGGGGACGCCACCGATCTCGGGCGGAAAAGAACATGGTGAGGGGATCATAACGCGTTGATTGGGTGACGACAAGAGAATCAAAGAGAGTGCTGAGGGGCAGGGATTTGCCCTACGCGCTCCGCGCTTCGGGTACTTCCTCGCGCACCCGCAAGCGGGTACCCGCGCTCGGTTGCGAACGAGCCCCGCGCCGCGGGGCTACGTTCTCATCCCCGCAACCCGTAGAAACGACACGGCCCCCAACAGGGGGCCGATCGTTTCTCTGAGGGGCAGGGATTCGAACCCCGATATCCTGGTTCAGAGCCAGGTGTCCTGCCGTTGGACGACCCCTCAATTAAACTCAGGGAGAGGTACCGCTCTCTCCCTGAAACCCTCATCTGATGGTCACCAATCTATCGCAAGCTCCGCTTCTCAGCGCAGAATCAATCTGACGCCTCGAGTGCTCGCTTGCTATTGGCCTGAAACCTATAGTGGATCATTCGGGATGACGCAAGTTCGAATCCTTCTGGCATTTTCTGGAACGCTGGATCGTCTGAAAATCGTCGGTCTTCGGGAGTTCCTGGAGGATCGTCGCCATATCCGGTGGCGGGGTCATCAATTTTCTTTTTTGTAAATTCAGCCAGGCCCCATCGATCGTGATCGTCGCCGCCTTGACGCCGTCCTTTCGGTAGATGTCGTGCCGAAGCCGCCAACGAGAACCGTCTTCGGAGAGTCCTGCCGCCTGGATGTCGACGATGATCACCTCCCCCATCCCGACCTCTTTGAAATAGAGCGTCTCTTCCCGAAAGGCGACCGGTCCCATTTCAAGCGTGGTGAGGCGCTCTGCCGAAAATCCCCCGGCGGTCAGATAGGCGAGCCGGACATGCGCGCCATAATCATTGAATGCGGTATGGCGCATATGGCGGTTTGCGTCCAGATCGGCCCAGCGGACCTCAAAGGTTTTGGAAAATTTCATCCCAGACTCCTCCGCACCCGGGCGGCGTGGAGGATCTCTTCGGTGAGCCCTTTCTTTCTCTGCCGCCAGAGGTGATAAATATTTGAGGTCAGGTTGCGGTGAATGAAATGCTCCGGCTTGGAGGGGCCGAGTCGCTTTCCCAGGAATTTTTCCAGGATCAGGACATCTTCCCGAATCAGGCCCCAGGCCTTGTCCCGTGCGGCCAGAAACTTCAGGTTCTCCCAATTGAGAAAGTTCCCCATCCTCTCGATATCTTCCTCAAAGGTTGGGAGGCAGTGGAGCAGACGATGTTCCCGTTTCTTTTTGAGTACCTCCCGCAATGCGCGTCCCGTCGCGATCAGGGAGGGAGGGATCCCGAGTGAGGCAAAGACCGCCACAAATGCGATCGCCCGGGGGAGCTTGGTATGGCGGCCGACCTTTCGGGAATAACCGAAATGACCGGTATGCGGGATCCGTTCCCGGTGTGCCGGGACAAACCGGGCCAGATCATTGATCGTGGGGGCCAGCTTTAAGATAACGGGACGGTAATAAGAGGCAAAAAGTTTGGCAAACGAGTCAATCTCCCGCAGCTCCGTTTCGGAAAAGAGGACCGGCACACGTTGAGGAAGGATCCGGTGCAGTTTTTGGATCCCCCTTTTGACCTCCGGCAGCGGAAAGTCATAACGGAAGGCGGATTGGATCGTGACCGTCCGAACCCCGGCATAATTTTTCAGAAAATGATCTAGGTTGTTGGGCGAAAGACCGCCGCGGAACGGGAGGGAGCCGACCCCGATGATCGGGAAAACCTTGATCCCGGACTCCTCCTCAAACAGGTAATATTCCGAAATGGCGGCCCGGGCCGAGAGAATGGCCGGCACAAAGCCGGCATCCAGCGCAGGGTCCGAGCGGGCGATAAAGGGGCGCAAGTAGGGGATCCGCTGCCGGTAGATCTTGCGGTACCCTTTCACATATTCCTGCAGGATCTTTCGGGAGTGGAGCAGCGTGACGCTCCCCTCGATCAGCGGAATGAGTTCAAGAAACCCCTCTCCGGTCACCCTCTCCCCAAAGATCGCCCGTTCGTATTGCAGGGCGTCGTGAAATTTCTTTTGAATCGTCAAGAGCTGACGATGGGAACTGGTCATCGGCAGGATCACCTCAAAGATCGGCGGGGTGTGGACCCGGTGCTCATAGGCGGTATGGGCCGCGGTCAGGATTGTCATGTAAGAGCGGGCCAGCCGGAAACCGGTCTCTTCCCAGATATTCGGGATCCGAAAGGTCAGGAATTTGTCGCGGCCGAGCTGATGCTTTTTGAAGAATTCCGGATGACGATTAAACAGACGGTCGACGACCGCTTCGTCAACAAACTTCCCCTCCCAATCCCACATATATTCGTCACAACCGAGCTCGGAAAAAACCCGATAACACTCCTCGACTTCATCCAAGGTAGAGATAAACGGGGATTCCCCCCAATACGGTGTGCTCGCATTGTCGGGGTGTTGGGTTGCCATCGTTGCGGGGATTTTTCTCATTTTTGCACCTCGGGGCAGAACCAGGTGGATCGCCCCTGTTGCCAGATTCGTTTGACCATTCCATGTCCATCCGCGGTTGGCAATCCTTCTCGTGCATAGACCTTCAAAAAATTCTGCATCTGCCCCTTGCGGCCGAGGCTGTCTTGATAATCACGCAAGGTGGTGCCGCCGTTTTTTATCGCGAGTTGAAGAATCTCCCGCGCGGCAGAGAGCAATCGCGACAACGGGTCGTCAGGGGCACGACGCACCCGGCGTTTCGGACTCAAACCGGCCCGGTAGAGCGCCTCACAGGCGTAGATATTCCCGAGCCCGGCGGCGATCCCTTGGTGGAGCAATAATGATTTGAGCGAAAGCCCCGGATGCCGGCGGCATCGCGTGATGAAGATTTCCGGGGTCAGTGCCGGATCCAAATAATCGGGGCCGAGCCGCGAGAGAAACCGGTTGTCGGAACCGTCCGGCTTGGATGAAAGGGAAATGGTGCCAAACCGGCGGGGGTCGAACAGGACAAGACGACTGCCGTCAGCAAACTGGATGCTCATGTGATGATGATCTGAAAATCCCCCCTTGCCCCCCTTTGACAAAGGGGGGGTGGGGGGATTTATAAGAAGTCGACCCGTCATCCCCAGGTGGATGACGAGGGTCGCCCGCCGATCGACATCGATCAGCAGATATTTCCCCCACCGGCGAATCGCTATAATAGTTGAGTCGGTCAGCGCCTGTCGTATTTTGGCAGGTGTCGTCGTTTCGACCGGTGCCAGTTTGGAGAAGGAAACCTGCTCGACCCGCTGGCCGATCAGTGGGGCGAGGGATATCCGGATTGTCTCAACCTCGGGGAGCTCGGGCATCGGCATGAGAATAGTGATTCCTTATTGCCATTCCAAGCGATCTCTTTAATATGCCTTTGATGACCCGCATCCGTTTCCCGTTCGAAACCCCCTACCTCAACACGATCCCGGCTTCGCTCCAGCCGCCGTATCCGGGGGACGAGAAGCTGGAGGGGCGGATCCGCTCGATCATCCGCTGGAACGCGATGGCGATGGTGGTTCGCGCCAACACCCGTGAGCCGGGGATCGGCGGGCATATCTCGACCTACGCCTCGGCCGCGCACCTGTTCGAGGTCGCATTTCACCATTTTTTGAAGGGGCACGATCACCCCTCCGGAGGTGATCAGGTCTTTTTTCAGGGGCACGCCAGCCCGGGGATCTACGCCCGCGCCTTTCTGGAGGGGCGACTGACCGAACATCAACTGGAAAACTTCCGGCGTGAATTGTCGGGCGGAATCCCTTCGTATCCGCATCCCTATCTGATGCCCGACTTTTGGGAATTCCCAACCGTCTCGATGGGGCTCTCGCCGATCCAGGCGATTTATCAGGCACGGTTTAATCGCTACCTGCGGGATCGCGGCATCAAAAAGACCGACGGCCAGAAGGTCTGGGCCTTTTTGGGGGACGGCGAGATGGACGAACCGGAATCGATGGGGTCGATCACCGTTGCCTCCCGCGAGGGGTTGGACAACCTGATCTTTGTCGTGAATTGCAACCTGCAACGACTCGATGGCCCGGTCCGCGGCAACGGCAAGATCATCCAGGAGCTGGAATCGATCTTCCGCGGCGCCGGCTGGAACGTGATCAAGGTGATCTGGGGGCGCGACTGGGACCCGTTGCTCGCGCAGGATACCGACGGCTTACTCCAGGAGCGGATGGGAAACGCGGTGGATGGCGATTATCAAAAATACGTCGTTGAGCCGGGGGCGTACACGCGCCGGCACTTTTTCGGCACCGATCCAAGGCTGTTGAAGCGGGTCGAGCCGCTCTCCGACGACCAGATCCGCCGGCTGGGCCGGGGCGGGCACGACCCGCAGAAGATCCATGCCGCCTACCGGGCGGCGGTGGATCAGACGGGTGGGCCGACGATCATCCTCGCCAAGACGATCAAGGGATACGGGTTGGGGGCATCGGGGGAGGGGCGGAACATCACGCACCAGCAGAAGAAACTGAACGAACAGGAACTGAGGCAGTTCCGGGACCGGTTTCATATCCCGATCTCCGACAAGGTCTTGAAAAGCGCCCCGTTCTACAAACCGGCGCAAGAGAGCCCGGAGATCGAATACCTGCTGGAGCGCCGCCGGGCGTTGGGGGGCTTTATCCCGCGGCGACGGACTGCGAAGACGAGGGTTGCCCCGTTTGCCCTTTCCGAATTTCGGGAATTTCTGGAGGGGACCGCCGAGGGGCGGGAGGTTTCGACGACGATGGCGTTTGTCTCGCTCCTCTCCAAACTGCTCCGACATCCGAGGCTCGGGAAATGGATCGTCCCGATCCTCCCCGACGAGGCGCGCACCTTCGGGATGGAGCCGCTGTTTCGCCAGGTCGGGATCTATTCGGCGGTCGGCCAGCTCTACGAGCCGGTCGATTCCAAGATGATTCTCTACTACCGCGAGGCGAAGGACGGCCAGCTGATCGAGGAGGGGCTGACCGAGGCGGGGGCGATCTCGTCATTCGCGGCGGCGGGGAGCACCGATGCCACACATGGCGCCGCGATGATCCCGTTCTACATCTTTTATTCGATGTTCGGCTTCCAGCGGGTCGGGGATCTGATCTGGGCCCTGCAAGACCAGCGCTGTCGCGGCTTTCTGCTCGGGGCGACCGCCGGCCGGACGACGCTCGCCGGCGAGGGGCTCCAGCATCAGGATGGCCATAGCCCGCTATTCGCCAGCGTCTATCCCTCCATTAAGAGTTATGAACCGGCCTTTGCCTACGAGATTCTCGTGCTGATCCGCGAGGGGATCCGGGAGATGTACGAAGAAGGGAAGGAGCGAATTTATTACCTGACCCTTCAAAACGAAAACTATCCGATGAGGGGGATGCCGGAGGGGTGCGAGGAGGGGATTATCAAGGGGATCTACCGGCTTGTTGGAACCGGCCGGCCGCAGGTCCATCTGTTGGGGAGCGGTGCGATCCTGCAGGAGGTGTTACAGGCACAGAAAATTCTGGCGGAGCAGCATCAAGTAGCGGCAGATGTCTGGAACGTGACGAGCTATTCGGAATTGCGGCGCGAGGCGCTCGAGGCGGAGGCGGCAAACCGCGTCCCTTATATCAGGAAGGCCCTGTCGAAAATCCCGGTGGTAGCCGCCTCTGACTGGGTCCGGTTGGTCCCGGACCAGATCGCCCGCTGGGTCCCGAATTTCCGCCCGTTAGGAACTGACGGCTTTGGCCGGAGCGAGTCGCGCAAGGAACTGAGAAGGTCTTTCGGCGTCGATGCGGAATCGATCGTCAAGGCGGTGCTCAATCGAAAACCTTAACTCCATTCCGCATCGACAAGAAATGATTCCAAAGGGGGATCCCCAAATTTCCCCCTATCTCTCGGATGTCCTCTGTTCCGGGGATCCGGACCTTGTCTATCGGGCCCGTGACCTTCAGGATCTCAGCGATATCCTTTCCTTCTGTCATCACCACAGTATTCCAGTGACGGTTTCAGGCAGCCGGACGGGGCTCGCCGGCGGCGGTGTTGCCAAGGCCGGCCTCTTGATCGTGATGGAGAAGCTGAACCGGTTGATCGATATCGGGGTTGATCCGAAGGGCGCAGGGTTCGCCACCAGCGAGCCGGGTATTCTGCTGGGTGATTTTCAACGGCAGGTTGTCTCCCAAGGTCTCTTTTATCCGCCTGATCCGACCAGCCGCAACGAGGCGCAACTGGGAGGAACCGTTGGCACCAATGCAACGGGAGAAGACTCGCTTTTTTATGGCCCGACCCGAAGATATGTCCGGCGTCTAAAGTTTCTCTCGCCTGCCGGTGAGATGACGGAGATAAGCAGAAACAAGCCTTACCTCGGTCCAACCAAAAATTATGCCGGCTATTGCCTCAGCGGCGATCCGATCGATCTCCTGATCGGTTCCGAGGGGACACTGGGGATTATCACCGAAGTCACTGTCGATTGTCTTCCCGCCTCGCCTCCTTTTTTTACCGCCTGGGGATTTTTCCCCGACCTCGAATCGGCCCTCGAATTTATCGTCGCGGCCCAAACCTCCAGCTCCGTGAGGCCCCGAGCCCTTGAATTGATCGATGCCGGGGGTCTCAAGATTGTAGCGCGGCAGGAAAGACCCCCTCAAGGAGTCTCCACGGCCGGGGCGGCGGTCAGTTTTAAACAGGAGTATCGGTCTGAGCAGGAGGTCGAGGAGCGGATGACGGCGTGGCTTTCTATCCTGGATCCGATCCTAAAGAAAAGAAAGGCGATTCATCTATTGGACTCCGTTGCCATGGCGATGGATGCGCCGGCTCAGGAAAAATTTCGCTCCCTCCGGCATGCGGTCCCGTCCTTCCTGAACGAGGAGGCACGATCTTTGATGGTTGAGGGAGGGGGGAAGGTTTCCACCGACTGGTGGGTGCCGTTGGACAAACTTCAAAAGATGATGACCGAGGTGGTCGCCGAGAGCGATTCTCTTGGTGTTCGCTATATTATTTTTGGACATCTGGGCAATGGACACCCGCACATTAATTACATTCCGAAAAATCGGGAGGAGATGCAGAAAATCCGAAAGTTGCTCTTGCAGCAATGCACGAGGGCGGTTCGTTACGGTGGCGGGGTTGCGGGAGAGCACGGGATCGGGAAGCTCTGCCATCCTTGGTTGAAGATCCAGTGGCCTGCCGCTAAAATTAACGAGATGCTCCGAATCAAGCGGCAGTTTGATCCCCACAATATCCTGGGTCGCGGGAACATCTTTGATTGACAGACTTCGCCCTCTGCCGATAAATCTGCCCGCAATGCCCCCCCAAAAGATTCAGTACCAGGCCGGATTCGGAAATCATTTCGAATCAGAGGCGCTCAAGGGGGCGTTGCCGCGGGGTCAAAACAACCCCCAAAGATGTCCGCAGGGTCTCTATGCCGAACAACTCTCCGGGACGACCTTTTTGGCGCCGCGCCATGAGAATCAGCGGAGCTGGCTCTACCGGATCCTCCCGTCGGTCAAGCAGGGTGAATTCAAAAAGAGACCGGATGGACTGCTCAAGAGTTTCCCCCTCGAGGACGCAACCGCCACACCGGCACAGCTCCGCTGGGATCCGTTACCGTTTCCTAAAAAGGGGACCGACTTTGTGGAGGGGCTGATCAGTTTTTGTGGGAACGGCCGTCATTCGTTGCAGATCGGCTGCGCCGTTCATCTCTACGCGATCAACACCTCGATGCAGGGACGGTTTTTTTATAACGCCGATGGCGACTTTTTGATCGTCCCGCAGGAAGGGGGGTTAAGACTCGCGACAGAGTTTGGAATTTTGGAGGTCGCTCCCGGTGAAATTGCCGTCGTCCCGCGGGGAATCAGGTATCGGGTGGAGTTGTTGGGAAAACAGGCGCGGGGATATGTTTGCGAAAATTATGGCCCCCTGCTCCGCCTGCCGAATCGAGGGCCGATTGGGGCGAACGGCCTGGCCGACTCGCGGCACTTTCTTTACCCCACCGCGGCTTTCGAAGAAAAAAATGGGGATTTTGAGCTGGTTATCAAATATGGCGGGCGTCTCTGGGCCGCACCAATCGACCACTCGCCGCTCGACGTCGTCGCCTGGCATGGGAACTACGCCCCGTACAAATATGATTTACAACTTTTCAATACGATCGGGACGGTCAGCTTCGACCACCCGGACCCCTCCATCTTCACCGTCCTGACCTCACCCTCGGAGATCCCATCGGTCTCGAATGTTGATTTTGTGATCTTTCCGTCCCGTTGGATGGTGGGGGAGCATACCTTTCGCCCGCCTTACTACCACCGCAACATCATGAGCGAATATATGGGGCTGATCTTCGGGGTTTACGACGCCAAGACCGACCTCGAGGGAGGGGGGTTTCTGCCGGGCGGCGGTAGTTTGCACAACGGCATGTCGGCCCACGGGCCGGATGCGGAGGCGTTTGAAGAGGCCTCTCATGCGGAACTAAAACCGGTGAAGCTCGATGACACGCTCGCCTTTATGTTCGAGAGCCGGTATCCGTTGGTCCCGACCCCGTTTGCCCTCGACGGACCGCTCTTACAGAAGGACTATCTGGATTGTTGGAAAAATCTAAAACGGCACTTCAAAACGGCACTTCAATAGAGTCCCCCGATTGACAAGGACTGAGCCTTAGAGATACACAAGGGTCCGGGGGGAGGGAGTATGGCCGTGAACCCTCGACGGATCCTTTTTTTCTATCTGCTGGTTTCCCTTTTTACCCAATCCCAACTGTTGCATGCTGATCATATATCCCCTTGGTGTTACGGGATGACGTTCTTTCCGTATGAGTGTAACGGGGGAGATGGCTGTCTCCCGCACGGTCGCTATACCTATCCCCTTCTTTTTATCCATGATCAGGGTCACGACACTTGGAATTGGGAGACGGCAATCAGCCGATTAAATTGGCCTTACATGATAGGGGAGCCGGATGCCGTCAAGCCGGTCTACACCGTTTACGTGGGAGATACGAACCAGGGGGCGAGTCCCCTCTATCGGCAAGACGGGACCGACCAATTCAGCCCCGTAGCAGGGCCCTTGCCCGGAAATTCGATCTGGAATTTTGGTTATTATTCCAAACTGGTTCCGTCGGCCGACTCGGTTGATGGGGTCGAAAAGATTTTTGCGCCTGGGAAGATCGGGGGGATTCCGGTGCAGAGGACGATCCGGAAATACCGGTTGCGGGGGGAGATGTTCCGGGGCGGACAGCGGATTTATCTGACGAGATTGGAATGCAATCAAAGTCTGTTTGGCTGGTTCCTCTGCGCCTTTAATGAACCACCCGTTGAGTTTGTTGATGAGGAATACGAGGCGCTGGAAAGCTATGCCGAACGGCTCCGAGCGGCCGTGGATGAAATCACCCGGGTCACCGGCGCCGAAAAGGTCAATATCGTCGCCCACAGCATGGGAGGGCTGGTGGCGCGGGCCTATATCAGGTGGTTGGGAGGGAATGAAAAGGTCCATAAGTTGCTGACGGTGGCGACCCCCAACAACGGAATGAATGACATCGCCATGCATGTAAAACAGTGCGGTCTCCTGGTGGGCAGCGAGGGGATCCCCCCGGATCCCGATTGGATGCGGGAGAACGAGGATTTTGAGATGTACCCGTATCACGATGACCGGTTTCACATGGATCCCCTCGGTCTCTCCTGTCGTGAGCGAGATCCTCCGCTCTATGCAGGAAAGACGTTTATAGAACATCTGAATGAGGGGAGTTCTGTTTTTCCACCAACGCAGATCGCTACAGTCGCCGGGAATTACAATGAAGTCAGTTATGGTTTTCGTGAAGAGCTGGCATTTCGGTGGTGGTCCTTCTGGGGTCTTGATGTCGACTTCCCTAATGAAATCTTCCCTGATGATGTCGCGCTTAACGTCAGGGATGTTCAGGCCCCGGACGCGCAATTCAATTGTGTAGTTCAGGCAGCCCATAGCCGACTTACTCAAGGGGGCGATCTGTTGGGAATCAATGACCGCGAACGTTTTGTCAATGAGGCAATAGCCACAGTCCGTACGATCGAATACTGGCTTTATGGGAACAGTTATGTTTATCCTCTAACTGCCGATCCTGACCCGATCCCGAGCGAGGTTCGTTGCCCAGATGGATCCTACCAGGATCTGGTGGGGGATGTCTGTAACCACAACGATTGTCCCGACGGAAGTTCGCCCGATAGCATGGGGGATCCCTGCAATCACACCGACTGCCCCGATGAGTATCCCCACGATCTTTTTGGGGATCCCTGTAATCGGGATGATGATGGTGATGGTTTTGAAGATGAGGGGGATGCCTGTCCGCTGGACTCAAACCACGATTCGATCGGCAACCCTTGCGATCACGATGAGGATGATGATGGCGTGAGTGACACGCTAGAGGTGTCTCAAGGAACCGACCCAACGCGATCTGATACTGACCAAGACGGCCTCGGGGATGGGGATGACCACAACCCAACAGTTCATGCGCTTCATATTATTCTTGAAGACGGAAGAGATGCCTCGGACTGGGTCAACATATCCGGGGATCTGGATGTCTTGACCTCCGATGGCTCCGTTCTGCGGATGGGGGGACCGGATCAAGGCGGCACCTGGATTGGCGAGGCGATCCAGGAGCTTCCGTTTCATGATTTTTCAGGCGGACGGTGGCTCTACATGTTTGCCAAGCGGGGCCCGACCTGGCGAGGCGGCCCCCCTTCCCTCACCGTGAGGTTGATCGACAATCTGAATCGTGAGGTGCGGCTCTATCGAAACGAAGACCCCTACCGTTACTGTAATCCGTCAGCCCCTCAACAAACCACGATTACCAACAGTGATGAGTGGGTTGTTTACTGGTTTCC
>CAYYFU010000002.1:18159-22637 GCA_964471095.1 uncultured Pseudomonadota bacterium | reverse complement strand
TGGGCCTGCGGTTGGAGAGCGGGGTCAAGGCTGACCTCCTGCCCAATATCATGGTCTGGGTTGGAAAGAGTCCCGAGGAGGATCGTATCCTTTTCGGCTCCAGTCAACTTTTCGTGGCAGAACATGGCGTCAATGACTCCGGAATCGCACATGCGGGGAATATCAGTCTCCTGGAGGATGAATGGAGGGAGCTGCTGGAGCCGTCCGTCACGAAGACGATCGATTGGATGAGGAGTATCGGCTATCAAGAAGGACTTGCCGGCATCGATTTTGCCGTTGATCGGGCAACAAGACGATTCTATCTGCTGGAGATTAACGGACGGTTCAACGGGAACTGCGGGGCCTCATTTTTGATACACGGCCTGCCCGATTCTGTTCGACCCCCCTTCTGGGGCGCCAATAATAATGTGGGCGTTCCACGGGGAACAACCCTGGGTCAGTATCTCGCCTTCCTCCGAGGCCGGGATATTTATTTTGATCCTATGACGGGGGAGGGGGTCTTTGTGGTGACCTCTCTTCCGGCTAAGAAGGGGCACCTCCATATCGGAGTCGGCGCCAAATCAAGGGAAAAGGTGGAAACCCTCATGGCGGGGGCGTCACAATTCGTGGGGATGCTGGTGCTGGGGAATTTTATCTACAGCGATGCCGCCTAATCTTCAACCCTCTCTTCTTTCCTCTTTCATCTTTCCGATTGCTATGGTGAATCACGCCGCCTCTTATTGGGGGGCGGTGGGGGTCGAGTCAGTCGCCAAATCGGTTTTTCCAAAACTCTCCCGCTACCGGGGGGTATCCCGTTTTTTTACCGCCGTGACTGCCCCCTCGCTTCCCCGGGGGATGATCCTTAGGCGATTCTATCAGACGATGGCCTTTGACGTTTTGATGACCCTGGTCTACGGGGGACGCTCGGTCTTTCCGTTTTTCCAAAGTGAGGAACGGGCGACGACCTACCTCGGCCGGTTTTGGGCAGAGGGTTTTATCGGGGTGATTCGCCTGATGGGGGAGCGATCCTCCGACGAGGTGGAACTCCTCGTCGGGGCCAAGCGATGGCTCCGTTCGCGACCGCTGACCCGGATGACAGGCGTTGAGGGGGCCTGGGGAATTCCGGAAAGATTCCTTGATTTCTTCGGCCGGGTCACGCCGTCGGAGGAGGCGAAGTTTGCCGGTCTCGCGGCCGAGATCGGCGCCAACACCCTGACCGGTTTCGTTGAGGCGCGTCTGTTCGGGGCCCCTTTCAATCTCTCGACGCTGACGCAGTCCGGCATCATCAACCTGCTCGGCTCCTATGCCAACGTCTGCGTGACGCAACATTCCGACTTTTCGATCGGGGAGGTCTGGCTCTGGCGGGCGGTGATCGGGATCGCCAAGGGGTCGATCTACCGCGGCATCTGCGCGACACCCTCGGTTACGACCGCGGCCAGCTTTCTGATCCAGTCTTTGGCCGGACTTTCCTTCATCACCCTGGCGGATCATCTGACGAGAGACCAGTCGTCGTAGGATTTATCCCTTGCCAGCTCTTCCCCTTTGACGTTATGAAGCTCTCCCATCATGGCCCGAGCCAAACGGACACCGACGCTCCTTGAGGCAGCAGCACCGCTCATCATTCTGGCCCTCTTACTCGGCATCGGATCCGGTTTTTTCAATTTAAGGATTGAGATCTTATTGCTCGCCTCCGCGGCCCTTACCGGGCTCTTGGCGTGGCGTTTGGGTTATCGCTCTCAGGAGATTGAACAGGGGATTACCGCGAGCATCGCCAAAGGGCTCCCGGCGACCTACATCATGGTGCTGGTCGGTTGGATGATCGGGACCTGGATCGCTGCCGGCACCGTCCCGATGCTCATCTATTACGGTTTACACCTGATCTCGCCCCAATATTTTCTCGTCACCGCCTGTCTCGTTTGTGCCGTCGTTTCCCTCCTGACGGGGACCTCGTATGGGACCGCGGGAACAGTCGGTATCGTTTTTATGGGAATCGCGGAAAGCTTGGGCATCCCTGCCGCGCAGGCTGGGGGGGCCGTCATTGCGGGGGCCTATTTCGGCGACAAGATCTCCCCCTTTTCAGATACGACGATCCTCGCGCCGATGGCCGCCGGGAGCAACATCTACGATCATATCCGTCACATGATGTGGACGACGGTACCGGCGTTCACGATCGGTCTCATCATCTATTATTTCTTGGGCCTTAACTCCCCGTCAGCCGCGGAACCGGCCCAAGTGGCTCAAATCATGCGAACGATGAAGTCGCAATTTCATTTTAGCCCCCTCTTGCTCCTCCCCCCAGCTCTCATCCTCTATTTTATTGTTGCCAAGAAGCCGGTTGTGCCCGGGATGATCGTCGCGGCGGCGGCCGCGATGATTCTCGCCGTCGTTTATCAGGAGGTCTCCTGGGTGGACACCTTTAATTACGGGGTCAAGGGATACACCGCCCACACGGGCGCGGCGGATGTGGACAAACTTCTCAGCAAGGGGGGGATGGTGCCGATGATGCAGCCTGTCCTTATCGCCCTTTGCGCCTTCGCCTTCGGCGGTATTGTGCAAAAGGCGGGGATGCTGGATGTCCTGCTCCATCAGCTGGCCAAATTTGCCCGGACGACGGCACGGCTCATTGCAACCACCGTTGCCTCGGTATTGGCGATTGGCTTTTTGACCGGCTCGTCGTATCTCTCGCTTTTGATTCCAGGGGAACTATTCGCCCCTGTCTTTAAAAAGATGAACCTTGCTGCCAAGAACCTTTCCCGAACCCTGGAAGATTGTGGCACGGTGGTCGTTCCTCTTCTTCCCTGGAGCGTGGCGGGGGTCTTTATGGCGGGGACTTTGGGGGTTTCTCCCGCCGCGTATGGAAAATTCGCTTTTATGAATTATCTCGGCATTCTGTTTGCCCTTCTCTATGGCATCACCGGCATCGGGATTGCTCCAAAGATTCGTGAGGATGAGACCCAGACGGGGAGTTGACCCATGATGTTTACTCTTTTGAAAAATGCCGCAATGTTTTCTCCTCAACCTTTGGGTGTGGGGCATCTCCTGATCTGCGGCTCCCAGATTGTCTCTCTGGGAAAAGAGTTGCCGGGACTTCCTGCCGCGTTGAAGACCGAGGTCGTTGATCTGGAAGGACGGCGCGTGATTCCGGGCCTGATCGATGCCCATGTCCATGTCACCGGTGGCGGCGGCGAGTCGGGGCCGCAGTCGCGCGTCCCCCCGCTCCTGTTGACTCAATACACCCGTTTCGGCGTCACCACGGTGGTGGGGCTCTTGGGGACGGACGATGTCACCCGGACCACCTCTTCGCTGATTACGCAGGTCAGGGGTATCAACGCGGAGGGGTTGACCGCCTATTGTTATACCGGCGGTTATCACCTCCCGTTGATGACGCTGACCGGTTCGGTCAAGGGGGACATCGTCCATGTCGAGCAGATCATCGGCGTCGGGGAGTTGGCGATCAGCGATCACCGCTCCAGTCAACCGACCCTGGAGGAATTCCTTCGGATCGCCAGCGAGGCCTACGTCGCAAGCCTGATGACCGGCAAGGCGGGTGTCGTTCATCTGCACATGGGAGACGGCAAGCGGGGTCTGGAGCTGGTCCGTCAGGCCCTGGCGACGGCGGAGATCCCGGCCCGGATCTACCAACCGACCCACTGCAACCGGAACCAGCGGCTCTTTGAGGAGGCCTGCGCGTTGACCGAGAAGGGATGCTCGATCGATCTGACGGCGTTTCCGGTCCCGAAGGGGAGCCATGCCACTTGGGCGCATGAGGCGCTGATCCGTTATTGGGATGCCGGACTGGCCGAAGAGAAGGTGACGGTCAGTTCGGATGCGGGCGGTTCTCTGCCGCACTTCAATGAACAGGGGGAACTGCTCCACCTCGATGTCGGCAAGTCGGACCTGATGATCTTTACGATCCAGGAGCTCCTCAAAAAGGGGGTCCCGCTGGAGAAAAGCCTCCCGCCATTGACTTCCAATGTTGCCCGGAATCTGAGATTGGCTCGCAAGGGACAACTCACGGTTGGTTCGGATGCCGACCTGGCGGTCCTGGATCACAAGAACAACATTACCGACGTCATGGCGCTGGGACGCTGGCACCTGCGCGGGGGGAAGACCGTCCTGAAAGGGATGTTTGAGACCCCGGTCTGAAATATTCTTATGGGCATCAAACCTGACAGCTGGATTCGACGGATGGCGATTGAGGCACGGATGATCGAACCGTTCGAGGCCAAGCAGATTTCCAAAGGGATTTCGTTCGGACTCTCGTCTTATGGGTACGATCTCCGCGTGGCCGATGAGTTTAAAATTTTCAACAATAAAGTCGCGGGGATCATTGATCCCAAAAGCATGGATCCCAATGCCTTCTATGATTTCAAGGGGGAGGTCTGCGTGATCCCCCCGAACTCCTTTGTGCTGGCGCGGAGCATCGAGTATTTCCGGATTCCCCGCCAGGTGATGACGATCTGCTTTGGCAAATCAACCTATGCCCGTTGCGGGATCAT
>CAYYFU010000002.1:0-18149 GCA_964471095.1 uncultured Pseudomonadota bacterium | reverse complement strand
ATGACCCCGCTCCCTGCCAAAATCTACGCGGGGGAAGGGATCGCCCAGGTCCTCTTTTTTGAGGCGGATGAGGTTTGCGCCGTCTCTTACCAGGATAAAAAGGGGAAATACCAGGCCCAGCAGGAAATTACCCTCTCCAAAAGCTCATAGGTTCCATTCCGCAAACGCCTTGAGGATCTCCAGGCCGACCGACTGGCTCTTTTCCGGGTGAAACTGGCAGGCGAAGATATTCTCTTGCTGGATGGAAGAGCAAAAATTCCTTCCATAATCGGTCGTCGTGACAACGATCTCCGGGTCCTCCGGCTCCACATAGTAGGAATGGACAAAATAAAGATAACTCTCGTCAGGGACCTGGGCTAAAAGAGAAACCCGTTTTTTCTTCTGGATACGATTCCATCCCATGTGGGGAATCTTGAAACCCCTGGCCAGACGAAACCGCCGGACCTGACCTTTCAAAATACCCAAGCCCCGGTGCAGGCCGAACTCCTCGCTCTCCTCAAACAGGACCTGGAGTCCCAGACAGATGCCGAGCAACGGTTTCTTGTCCGTGATCGCCCGTTGGATCGGATCGATCAGTTTGCGTTTCTGCAGATTTTTCATGCAATCAGGAAACGCGCCAACCCCCGGCAGGACAATCTTCGAGGCCTCCAGGATTTGCCGCGGGTTCGAACGGATGACGGCGGGCGTCCCCACCTTCTCGAACGCCTTTTGGACGCTTCGCAGATTCCCCATCCCATAGTCGATAATGGTGATCACAACATCCCTTTGGTTGACGGCACGCCCTTCACCCTCGGATCGATCTGGGTTGCCATATCGACCGCCCGGGCGAACCCCTTGAAGATCGATTCCACGATATGGTGCTTGATCCGCCCATACCAGACGTTGATATGCAGGTTCACCTGCGCCGCGTTGACAAAACTCTCAAAGAAGTGCTCGAT
This sequence comes from uncultured Pseudomonadota bacterium, assembly GCA_964471095.1. GTDB lineage: Bacteria > UBA10199 > UBA10199 > JACPAL01 > JACPAL01 > CAYYFU01. Next base: position 17,211 of record CAYYFU010000002.1, on the reverse strand, counting down.
CAATTCAACATCAAATGATTTGATCCTGCCGCTTTTCAGCGGAGTCCGATAGACAAATGACGGCCGGCCGGAAAAGTCGATCGCGACGGTCGTCAGCGTCTCGTCCATCGGGAGGGTGAAAAAGCCGTAGCGCCGGATCCCCGATTTGTTCCCCAACCCCCTCTGGAACGCCTCGCCCAACGCAAGGCCGATATCCTCCACGAGGTGATGGTCGTCGACCTCCACATCGCCGGTTGCCTTGAGCGTCAGGTCGAAGAGCCCATGTTTCGCGAACAGTTCCAGCATGTGGTTGAAAAAGGGGAGCGGGGTTTTGATCTGATAACGACCGGCGCCGTCGATACCAAGGCCAAGCGCGATGGAGGTCTCTTTGGTCTTGCGGGAGATTTTCGCGGTTCGCCTCATAACTCACCCCTCAACGTCCTTCACGGTCACCCCGACCCCTCCCTTACACTAAGGGAGGGGTCCCATGACATCCCTCTCTTAATGTAAGAGAGGGATAAAGGCAACCTTTGTGGTAGTGAGAGGGTGAGTTATGAGCGACGGAAGAGTCGAACCTCAACTGACTTTGCATGAGCCGTCAATCCTTCCGAGCGGGCCAGCCGGTCGGCGGCCGGCGCCAGTTTTTTCAACCCTGCCGGATTGATTTCAACGACACTCGTTGCCTTCATGAAGTCGTAGACCCCCAATGGGGACGAGAATCGCGCCGTGCCGGCCGTTGGCAGGACATGGTTTGGCCCGGTAATATAGTCCCCGAGCGCCACCGCGGAGTAGGGTCCCAGAAAGATCGCCCCGGCGTGGCGGATCTTTTTCAAGAGCCCCTTCGGGTTTCGAACCTGCAGGCTCAGATGTTCCGGGGCGATCTGATTGGCCCTTTGACAGGCCTCCGCCAGATTCCTGACCTTTATTTTTGTTCCGTGCCTCCGGAAGGCCCGTTCGGCAATCGCGCGGCGTCCGATCCTTTTGACCTGTCGCTCCACCTCTCGGGCGACCCGGCGGATCATTTTTGCTGAGGGAGAGATCAGCGTTGGTCTTGCCTCCGGGTCATGCTCCGCCTGGGCGACCAGATCGGCTGCCACGAAGACCGGATTTGCCGAGTCATCCGCGATGACGACCAGTTCCGAGGGACCGGCGATTGAATCGATTCCGACCGTCCCGAATAGCTGGCGTTTCGCCTCGGCGACATAAACATTGCCCGGACCGACGATCTTATCGACCCTGGGGATCGTTTTGGTCCCGTAGGCCATGGCGGCAACTGCCTGGGCCCCGCCGATCCGGAAGATCCGGTCAACCCCCGCGATCTCTGCCGCAACGAGTGTGACCGGGTTGATGACCCCTTCCGGCGCAGGGGTTGCCATGATGATCTCTCCGACCCCTGCCAGACGGGCCGGGATCGCGTTCATCAGGACCGTGGAGGGGTACGAGGCGCGCCCCCCGGGGACATAGATTCCCACCTTATCCAGCGGCGTCCAGCGCAAACCGGTCTTAATACCGGGTTCTGCAAGAGTCCACCCTTTGGGGACCTGCCTCTCGTGAAACCGCCTGATTCGATTCGCCGCAATCTTGAGCGCCGCGATCACCCGGGGGTCCGCCTTTTTCCAGGCACCCCTTCGTTCCGCTCGCGTCACCTCCAGACGGTTCGCGCTCAGACGAAAGCGATCCAATCGTCTTGTGTACTCAAGGAGCGCTTGATCTCCACGCCGGGCTACTGCCCGAATAATTTTTCGGACGCTATTTTCCATTAGTACTTCACCTTGACCCTTTTAATCCTCGCCCCCAGCTTCCGCAATTTCTTCTCGATCCCTTCATACCCCCGATCGATATGATAGACACGGTGAATTTCCGTAATCCCTTTTGCGGCGAGCCCTGCCAGGATCAACGCCGCAGAGGCGCGCAGGTCGGAGGCCATCAGCGGGGCGCCGGAGAGTCGTTTGACCCCCTTCACGACGGCGGTGTGTCCCTCAATCTTGATGTTGGCACCCATCCTTGCCAATTCCTGGGCATGCAGAAACCGGTTTTCAAAGATCGTCTCGGTGATCACGCTCGTCCCTCTTGCCACCGCCATCAGGGCCATGAACTGGGCCTGAGAGTCGGTCGCAAATCCGGGATACGGGGCGGTCGTGACGTCCGCCGACTTAATGGGGGAATGGGCGGTGACATGGATCGTCTCCCCCTCGGTTGCTATCTGGACGCCGGTTTCCCGGAGCTTGGCGGTCAGCGCCTCAACAAGGATCGGATCGATCCCTTCGATCTGGAGATCACCGCCGGTGATCGCCGCGGCGATCATAAAGGTCCCTGCCTCGATCCGGTCGGCGATCACCCGGTGCGAGGCGCCGGTCAGCCCGTCGACCCCTTCCACGGTGATGACACCGGTCCCCGCGCCGCGGATCCGCCCCCCCATCTTGTTCAAGAGATCGGCCAGATCGACCACCTCCGGTTCCCGGGCCGCATTTTCAATGATCGTTTCGCCGTCGGCCAAGGCGGCCGCCATCATCAGGTTCTCGGTGCCGGTGACGGTCACGGTGTCGAAGTGGATCCGGGCGCCATGCAGTTTTTTGGCGCGCGCGATGACATATCCCTCCTGAATCTCGATCTTGGCCCCCATCTCACCGAACGCCTTGAGGTGCAGGTTGATCGGCCGGGCTCCGATCGCGCAGCCGCCGGGGAGCGAGACCTTGGCCCTTTTCATCCGGGCCAACAGCGGCCCCATCACCAACACAGAGGCCCGCATGGTTCTCACTAGATCATAGGTGGCGGTGTAGCTCTTCATTCCATTGGAGGAGACGCGGAAGGGAAGCCCCGGTTTGGGGGGTGGTTTCACGGCAAGCCCCAGCTTCTCCAGCAGGCGGCAGGTGGTCGCAATGTCACGGAGTTGCGGGATGTTCTCCAGCTCGCTCCATCCGTCGGCAAGGATCGCGGCAAACAGGGCCGGCAGCGCCGCATTCTTGGCGCCGCTGACCTGCACGGTTCCTTTGAGCCGGCGTCCCCCTTGGATGACGATCTTGTCCACGGCGTATTTCTAGAGAATCCAGCGGGTGATGGCAAGGAGAAGCGGGGGCCTTTATTCTAGACTAGGGGATTGGGAGATGGGGCCTCCACGGGACGCCCATTCGGCTGATTCAGGAACTGATTCAGGAGACGATTGACACCGATAGCACCGCCGAGACCAACAATGATGGCGATCGTAGCCAGTGGGGCATAACGTTCATAGACCAAACGGCTTGCAGCCGCCGGTTTTCCGGCGAGTTCGCCACAGGTGAGCGTGCTGAGTAACTCAATGCTGAACATAACCCCCCGCTGAAATTTTACGAGCAGGATTCTACCGTGCAAGGCAAAATCATCGGCGACGCCAAGAGCCGCACGATGAGCTTTTCCTGTGAGACCGGCGACGGCACGAGCCCTCATATCAACCGAATTTGATACCACTTGGGTAACTCTCCTCCTCAATATTTCCTGATAGGCGGCCTCTGCGGCGAGATAATTCGTCAAGGAATGGCGATATTCCGCGATCTGCGTCCAGGCACCTGTAACTATCCTTCTTAGATCCCTGTCAAATTGGACGGCAGCCTTTACTGCCGGGTCACTGGCCCTTGGAACCCATCCCTCCAAGGCCCTGATTGCCTGACCCATCTCTTCTCCGGGAATTGACTCGGGGCCTCCAACCGGAGGCATCAATAATTGAGGTTTTTTGATGATGAGTTCGGCCTCCTCCACGACGCCGAACGCGAGGCGCTGCACGATAGTTAGCGGCTCGCGCACCTCCCTGAGGCCGAGCGGTTCCAGATAGGGCGATTCAAATATAGCGGTCATAGATCACCTCTGCTTAGGTTATCGGCCGGTTCTCAAAAAAGTTGCTAACAACTTTTTCCCGCACCTGCCGATAATAACCCTGTATGTCCCTCGAACCGACCAGGCCGCCTCTTCCCCGACACACCGCGTCGGCGGGGTTTCTCCCCGCCGAGGGTGGGGTGTTGCAAGGGGTTGCAGACAGCTTCCTGCATCGGACCGCCGCGCGACCCGCGGCGCCTGAACAATCGTTCTCCTGGGGGAGATTGCTCTGGTTCTCCGGCTCGCTGGCGGCGGTGGTCGGTCTCGCCTTTTTGGGGAGGGCTAAAGGGAGGGAGCTTTTGCGCACGCTGCTGGACCGATCCCTCTCCCAGGCAAAACGGGATCGTGCCTTTTGCGACCTCTTCTCTGTCTTTCATTCCTGCACGAGGCGCCAAGGCAATTCAGCCGGAGAGCTTGCCGGGCTTACGATTGAGGTGAAACAACAGATGGCTCGACTTGAACTTTCGGGCGCCGATATTGCGACGCAACTTGGGATCTCGGAGATGGCTGTCTCGTACTGGCGACTGGGGAAGGTCAGGGTGCCAGAGAGGGTCATGGCACACCTGAGGTTGGCCTGCACCAAGGAAGAGGCCTGCCGGCTCCTTCAAGGACAGGTTGGGAAAGATATTGCCGTGTACAAGACGAGGCACCCCCATTGGGAACAGGTTGTCGAATTGATGAAGCTGGCGGATGAACGAGGTCTCGATCTGAAAAAACTTGGTGTACGCCGAGGGGATCTGACCGGGGCGAGGGATCTGTCGGTCGTCCTCGAGACCGTTCGTCATGCAAAAATCGGAGAGGAGGCAACGGCGGTGGGTTGTGTCTGGGGAGCACGATCCATCAAGGCGAGGACCCTTCATCTGTACCAGGAGGAACCACTCAACCGGGCTCTTCAAGCCCATCTCAGGCGGCTGGGGCTGGGTATTCGGGAGGGGGCGAGGGCGTTAGGAATTAGCCACGACACTTTAGCGGCATGGGTGAGTGGGCGACGGAAGGTGCCGAGACGCTTCAGCGACACTGTCGTGCAACTCACTGCGGCCGAGAGTCCGGAGGAGATCGCAAAGATCGGCCCGCTGCTTCTCCGACCAACCACCTGTCCCCCTCGAGGCGATGAGGCCGCGGAGGTGGTACAAAGGGTCATGGTTGAAGAGGAGGTTGTACGAAGGGTCATGGGTGTCATTGAAGGTCGGGCGGAGCAGATTCGTGATCAGGCCCGAAAAAGCTTGTCGAGGCTGGGAGTTGCCGATCCTGAAGGACCGGACAGGGTCTACAAGGCGGTTTCCGAGGCCGCTGGGAGGGTGGCGCAGAGGGGCAGGATCCCCGATCCGGGTCGCGAATCGGGGCTTTTCGGCAGATGGTTACGTCGTGTGACTTCGGGTCAGGTGGCTGAGTTATTGCGGCAGTCTGTTGGTATGTCCCAGCTTGAGGGTCGGATGCTTCGGGAACTTCGGGTCCTTGGGAAGCGACTGGGGAGGCAACCGACCTTGGAGGATTTGCGAGATCGGGGCCTCTCTCCAGAGGCGGCCGGGCGTTACCTCACTAATTTCAAAAAATGGGGGGATCCAAGGGCGGTGTCCCCGGTATCGGGCCAGCCGGCAGCCGCTTGAGGATTTTCAGGATTCGATCGCAGCCCGAGAGGTCCTTCTTGACCTCGATCCCTTTCAGCGAGCCGGTCTGATCCTCGCCGATCTCCATCAAGAGCCAGCCGCCCGGTTTGAGGAACGGCGGCGCCTCCGCGAGGATCTGGCGGATAAATTTTAACCCCTCCGGGCCGCCGTCCAGCGCCTTCCTCGGTTCAAAGTCACGCACCTCCGGTTGCAAATTCGGGAACTCACCCGTTGCGATGTAGGGGGGGTTCGAGACGATCAAGTCAAAGGAACGTCCTTCGGCGGTGAATCGTTTCCAGGGCGCGATGTCGGCGGCGATCCATTCGATCGAGACCTCATGGCGCTTGGCATTTTCAGCCGCAATTTCCAAGGCCTCTTTTGAAATATCGGTCGCGACGACCTTTGCCTCCGGGAGGTGCTTGGCGAGGGCGATCGCGATGCAACCGGAACCGGTGCCGATCTCCAAGACCTCACCCCTCTCTCCCCTCTCCTTACTAAGGAGAGGGGATGGGGGAGAGGTCTTTAACGCCTCCTCTACCAGCAGTTCAGTCTCCGGCCGCGGGATCAGCACGGCCGGTGTCACCTTGAGTCTCAGCCCGTAAAATTCGGTCTCCCCGATAATATATTGGAGCGGTTCCCGTTGGGTACGCCGCCGGATCAATTCCTTGAAGTCGGCCAGATGTTTTTCGCGGAGCAACGCCTCATGCCGGGTATAAAGATCGATCCGTTTGCACCTCAGGACGTGGGCCAGCAATAGTTCCGCGTCGAGACGCGGGTTCGGAATCCCGGCCTTCTCAAAGTAGGCGGAGGTCCATTGGATCAGTTTAAGGGTCGTCCACGATTCAGACATTCGCTTTGAGCGCTTCGGCTTGGTAATGAGTCCGGAGTGCCTGGATCATCTCCTCGAGATTTCCCTCCAACACGCGGTCCAGTTGGTGGAGCGTCAGCCCGATCCGGTGGTCGGTGACCCGATTTTGGGGGAAATTGTAGGTCCGGATCTTCTCGCTCCGGTCACCCGAACCGACCATTGCCTTGCGGGAGGAACGGAGCTCGGCATCCTGCCTTGCCTCCTCCTGCTCCTTCAGGCGGGCGCGCAGGATCTTCATCGCCTTTGCCTTGTTCTTCAACTGGCTCCGCTCGTCGCGGCAGACGACGACGAGACCGCTGGGGGCGTGCGTGATCCGGACCGCCGAATCGGTCGTGTTGACCCCCTGGCCGCCCGGCCCCGAGGCACGAAACACGTCGATCTTGAGGTCGCTCTCATTGATCTGCACATCCAGATCCTCCGCCTCCGGGAGCACCGCGACGGTCACCGCGGAGGTATGGATCCGCCCCTGTTGCTCGGTTTTCGGGACCCGCTGGACCCGATGGATCCCCCCTTCATACTTCAGGTGACTGTAGACGTTTTGCCCGGAGATCTGGGCAATGATCTCCTTCATCCCGCCGAGTCCCGTCGGGTTGGAGTCAACCACCTCCACGCGCCACCGTTTGACCTCGGCATAACGGGAGTACATGCGAAACAGCTCCCCGGCGAATAGCGCCGCCTCCTCGGCTCCGGTGCCGGCCCGGATCTCCAGAAAGATGTCTTTTTCGTCGTTCGGGTCTTTGGGGAGCAGCAAGATCTTGAGCTGCTGTTCGAGGGAGCGCTGCTCGGTCTCAAGACGGGCAATCTCTTCCTTCGCCAGTTTTCTGATCTCGTCATCCTTCTCTTCGAGGAGTTTGCGGTTTTCCTCCAGTTCCCGGTTCGTCTTTTGGTACCGCCGAAAGGCATCGACCAATTCCGTCAAACCGGATCTTTCCTTGGAGAGCTTTTGGTAGAGCGGCTGATTCTGGACGATCGATGGATCGGAGAGTTGTCGTTCCAAGTCAGAGAACTTTTTCTCGATTTCTGCTAATTTTTGAAACACTTAACTTTTCTTTTTGGCGTATCGCCTCTGGAATCGCTCGACACGACCGGCCGTGTCGACCAGCTTCTGTTTGCCGGTGAAGAATGGATGACAATGGGAGCAGACCGCAACCGTGATGTTTTTCTTGGTCGAGACCGTTTCGATCACGTTGCCGCAGGCGCAGGCGATCTTGATCTCATGGAGCGCCGGATGAATCTTTTCCTTCATAAGGGGCTCTGCCCTAACATGCAAGAAAGCTTGATGGCAAGGGGCTTTTAAGAGGCGGGTTACGCGTTATTGCGGATTACGTTCGAGAGGAAATGGGTGAGCAGCTGATCATCCGGCCGGAGATTTGTTGCCTGCGGGCGGAGATTGCTTGCCCCGCCATTGACGAGGCTGCTTAAACGGAGCGGTGCGGCTACCTCGCTCCCGGCCAGACGATTGAAGCGATCCCGTCCCTGGACCGACGGACGGGAGGCAGGACGGGCCCCCAGGAAAAAGGAGGCGATCTTCTGGATCACCGATCCCCCTGCCGGGGCGACCGATTTCTTGGAGACCGTCGGCCGAGGCCCCGATTGAAGGGTCCCCCCCAGTGGTCTTGGGCCCGCTTGTTTTACGATAGGTCCAGGCATCACCCCTATCATTGAGCAAGATATGTGCCATTTTAGGCGGAAATCGACAGCGGAGGAATAATAATAAGTACATGAAATAACTTACTATTTATTAGCAAAGTGGCACACAGATTTTCCCCAGTCTGGGGAGTTGAGGTGATGAGTCTCCAGATTGGGGCTAACGGAACCGGGAGTAATCGGGGGGTCGTTTTTCCAGAAAGGCGGTCATCCCCTCCACCAGTTCGGGATTTCCGTAGATTCGGGTCAGTTCCTTGAGGTCCTTGAGGATCTGCCCTGACAGCCCCAGATGGAGAGACTTGCGACAGAGGGCGAGGGCCTGGGGGCTTTTTTCCAGCAGTTCCTGCGCCGTCCTTTCTACCACCGTTTCCAGGCTGATTTCCGGGACAACTTGGGTAATCAGTCCGATCTCTTTGGCCTCACGGGCCGGATATTGGCGGCAGAGACAGATGATTTCAAACGCCCGGCGGAGCCCAACCAGGCGCGGGAGGATTTGCGTGCCGCCCCACAACGGGGCGCTTCCGACCTTCGGTCCCACCTGCCCAAAAACCGATTTCTCGCTCGCAATCGTCAGGTCGCAAAAGAGCTGGATCTCGTTACCGCCACCCAGACAGTAGCCGTTGACCTTGGCAATCAGCGGCTTGGGGGAGGTGAGGAAGATTTTTGCGAGGTGGCGGAGTTTTTCGACAAACAGGCGACCGGTCCGACGATTGAGCGAGGCCATCTCACCGATATCGCCCCCTACCGAGAACGCCTTGCCACCGGCCCCTGCGATCACGACCACCCCGACCGTCTTGTCCTTGATCGCGGCCATTAGCGCCTGCGTCAGCTCGACGATCGTCTGGCTCCGAAAGGCGTTCAGTTTTTCGGGGCGGTTTAACGTGATCGTGGCGATCCCGTTTGATGATTCGTAGAGGAGGTCTTGGAAGGGCATCGATTACCCCCCCATCGTGAGGCCGCCGGAGACCGATAGGACCTGACCGGTGACGTAATCGGCATCCGCGGAGCAGAAGAAGGCAACGCCGGCGGCGATCTCCTCCGGTTTGGCGATCCGCTTGAACGGGATGATCTGCGCAAAGACCTCCTTCACCTTCGGGTTGATCGCCTCTTCATAAAGTTGGGTCTCGGTCGGACCGGGGCAGATACAATTGACCGAGATCTGATAGCGGGCGACCTCGCGGGCGAGCGCCTTCGTAAAGCCGATCACCCCCGCCTTGCAGAGCGAGTAGACCACCCCCTGCATTTGACCGACCCGCCCGGCATCCGATGAGAGGTTGACGATTTTGCCGCCTTTTCGCTGGGTCATATCCTTCAGCACCGCATGCGTGACCAGGAGCTGGGTCTTGGAGTTGAGTGCGATCACCCGGTCCCAGTACGGTTCGTCCTCCTCCACGAAATAGGTCGGTTTCGCCCAGCCGATGTTGTTAACGAGAATGTCAACACGCCCAAATTTCTGGACCACCTGCGCGACGTTGGCATCAACATCGGACTTTTTGGTGCAGTCGGTCTTGAGGAACAGCCCGCCGGTCTCCCTGGCGACCGCCTCCCCCTCCGGCTTCACGTCGAAGAGGGCGACCTTGGCCCCTTCCTCCGCGAGCCGCTTGGCGATCGCCCTGCCGATCCCCTGCGCCCCACCGGTGACAATGGCTATCTTACCGTTGAGTCGTGGAGTCATGACGATGTGATAAAGGAGAGAAAATTCTGTTTCAACTAATTTTTGTATGATAGATATCATCCGTTGAAGAAATTATTGCTGATTTTTGCCACCGGCCTGGGAAGCGGGTATCTCTCGAAGGCGCCGGGGACCGCCGGCACGTTCGTCGGCGCCCTGTTCTATCTCCTGATCAAAGATCTTTCTCCCCTGACCTACGGCGTGACGCTTTTGACATTTGTCTTTCTCGCCGTCTGGGTTGCGACCGAAGCAGAAAAACTGCTGGGGGGGCATGATCCCCAAAAGGTGGTGATTGACGAGGTTGCTGGATTTCTGGTGACAATGGCGTTTGTCCCGTTTTCGTGGTGGGCCGTCCTTGCCGGTTTCATTCTGTTCCGGCTCTTCGATACCTGGAAGCCGTTCCCCTGCCGCTGGATCGAGCGCAAGGCGCCGGCTGGCTGGGGGATCGTGGGGGATGATCTGATGGCGGGGGTGTATGCGAACATCGCCCTCCAGCTCCTTCTCGCACTGCTATGAAAATCGAGGTCATTACTACCGGTGATGAGGTCCTCTCCGGATCGATCGTCGACACCAACTTTGCCTGGATTGCCGATCAGCTCTGGACAAGGGGTTACGATCTGGTTCGGCACACCACCGTTGCCGATGACCCCGACGCGATCGGCAAGGCGCTGATCGCCGCAGCTGCGGCATCGGATGTCGTAATCGTCACGGGGGGGCTCGGTCCGACCACCGACGACATTACCCTCGAGTCGGCCGCTGAGGCGTTCGGCCTCCCGCTAGAGCTGAATAGTAGAGCGTTGGCGGAAATCGAGGGTTTCTTTCAAAAGATCGGCAGGCCGATGAGTCCCAACAATCGCCGTCAGGCGATGCTTCCGAAGGGATCGCGGTCGATCTCTAATCGCGCCGGCACCGCTCCCGGCTGTCAACTTCGGTTTCAGAAGACCGACTTTTTCTTTCTCCCCGGCGTTCCAAAAGAGATGAAGCAGCAGTTTGAAGAGGGGGTGCTCCCGTTTCTAACGAAGTCCGAGCCGGGTTGCGCCTTTCATCTTAAGGTATTCCGCTGTTTCGGCCTCCCGGAGGCGTCGCTCGATCAGGAACTGCGGCAGACACCCTTGGGTGACGTCCGGCTCGGCTGGCGGGTCGTCTTTCCGGAGATTCTGATCAAGATCTCTTCGACCGATCCCGTCGAAGGAGGAGATCTTCTTGCTGCCGCGGAGAAAACGATTCGAGAGAAGGTCGGAAAATATATCTATGCCGAAGGGGACGAGACGATCGAGCGGCTGATCGGCCGTCTGCTGACAACACGGAAGGAAACGGTGGCGGTGGCCGAGTCCTGTACCGGCGGGCTGATCGCCCACCTACTCACCAACGTGCCGGGGAGTTCCGCTTATTTTGAACGGGGGGTTGTCACCTACAGCAACCGGTCCAAGAGCGAGCTCCTTGGGGTTCCAGCGGCGCTCCTCAAAAAAAATGGTGCGGTCTCGGCGGAGGTTGCGATCGCGATGGCGGAGGGGATTCGCAAATCAGCCAAGACTACTTACGGTATCGGCGTGACCGGTATTGCCGGACCAAGCGGTGCCACTGAAGGTAAGCCAGTTGGCACGGTCCATATTGCTGTTGCCGGTCCCAAGGAAACGAAAGAGAGGTGCTACGATATCCCCCGGGACCGGGAGTGGTTCAAGCTGTACGCCGCCCAGATCGCCCTCCACAAATTGCGAAGGATGATCCTTTCAGAAAAGTAAAGACTTGCCTTTTGGATATTTTTGGATATAATTTGGATAAATATCCAAATGATAGAATTGTTTAATAAAATAGATAAGTTAAGATCAGATATAGATGCCTTTCGACCTCTTGATGCGGGACTTCAGGGCACGCTCCAGGAAAAATTGCGGATCGAGTGGACCTATAATTCCAACGCGATCGAGGGAAACAGCCTGACGCTGGGCGAGACCGCCTTTTATTTGAAGGAAGGGCTCACCTCCGAGGGAAGGCCGCTCAAAGATTATCTGGAGGCCCGGAATCATGCCGAGGCGATTGAAGGACTCCGGGAGATCATTGAACGAAAACGGGACCTGACCGAGGGGTTGATCAAGGAGCTCCATGCAGTTCTCCTCAAGGGGATTGAGGCGACCGAGGCGTTGGGTCAGGGTGGTCAACGGGTCAGCAAACCGGTTTCCCCCGGTCAATACAAGACACGACCCAATCATGTCCTGACCCTCTCCGGCAGCATCCATGACTACACCGATCCCCTGCACGTTAAGGATGAGATGGAAAAACTCCTCGCATGGTTTCACGGGGCCAAGGAGACTCATTCGATCGAAAAGGCGGCGCTCTTTCACTACCGGTTTGTTGCGATCCATCCCTTTGACGACGGCAACGGACGGATGGCCCGCATCTTGATGAATCTGATCCTGATGCAGGCCGGCTATCCCCCGTGCGTCGTTCAAGTGCATCACCGGCGCCGGTATCTGGAGTGTCTCGGGATTGCCGATTCGAAGGGGGAGACGGGACCGTTTGTCTCTTTTGTGGCGGAAGAGTTGCTGGCCACCGAGGAGGTGATTTGGGAGGTCCTGCAAGGGAGGGAGGCGGGGCCTCCTGCGGCCGCCCCCCTCAATCAAGGCGAGCGCGACGGGCTGATCCTCCGGGCGCTTGCCACAGGGCCGCGCTCCATCGGCCAGATCCATCGGTCGCTTCCTCAAATCAAGCGCCCAACGCTTAAAAGCGACCTGCAACGACTGGTTCGTCTTAAAAAAATCCAAAAGAGGGGATCCGGCAAGGGAGTTGTTTACTTCATTGCAAGCGGCCGTCTTAAGCCTTGACCCCTGATGTTCGCGAGCGGAGAATTAGTCAACCCAGTCAACAACGTCCCTCATTTCGTCCCTTATTTTCTCTCCACAAATTGCGAAGGATGATTTTAAATCCGCAGCAGTGAAATGAGCTTGACCACCAGGGGGGCGATCAAAAGGGCCGGGATCAGGTTGGCGACCCGCGACGACTTGACCCCCATAATCTTGAGGCCCAGCAGGATCAGAATCGCCCCGCCCGTTGCGGAACCCTCCCGGATCATTTCGGAAGTGACCCATGGGTTGAGAAAACCGGCGCTGAGGGTCAGTCCCCCCTCGATCACGAGAACCGGAATCGCGGCAAATAATACCCCCCAACCCATGGTCGTGGCAAAGATGATCGAGGCGATCCCATCGATGGTGGCTTTGAGCAACAGGGTCTTGTAAGTCCCGGTCAGCCCCTCCTCAAATGGACCCAGTATAACGAGCGCGCCCGTGCAGTAAATGATGGAGGTGGTCAGAAACCCCCTCGCAAATTTATTTTCCGAGTGATGGACGATCCGTTTTTCCAGTCTCAAGGCGAATCGCTCCAACCACGCCTCCAATTTGATCCCCTCGCCGAGAAAGGTTCCGAGGGTGAGGGCCAGGAGGGGGATGAGAATATTACGGGTCTCCAATACCATCTGAATGCCAAAGATAAGGGTCAGACAACCGAGGACAATCATGAGGGCTTCCGATGTATCCTTGGAGAGTCGCTGTCCGATCAGGAGACCGATCAGGCCACCAACCAAAATCGTCAAGGCATTGAGGAGACTGCCGATCATAGGGGAAGCTGCCCTTACTTTTGGTTCCGTGTCAACGGTTCGTCGGTGCAAGTGGTAGTTGATCGTGATCGAATCTTGAGGTAAGGGGCACGCTATGTCGGTCGCGGTCACACAGGGGGTCCGGGTCGAGGTGGAGAGTGAGTATATCGCCGACCGTTCCGATCCGGCAAAAAGCCTCTACTTCTTTGCCTACCATATCCGGATCTCCAACGAGGGGGACAAAACCGTTCAGTTGATCAGTCGCCACTGGATCATCACCAACGGCGACGGGAAGACCGAGGAGGTGGAGGGGCCGGGGGTGGTGGGGGAACAGCCGACACTTGCCCCCGGTGAGGCGTTCGAATACAACAGCTATTGTCCCCTCAATACCTCAACCGGCGTGATGCACGGAACCTACCAGATGACAACGGACGACGATGAGGAGTTCGACGCCGCCATCCCCCCCTTTACCCTCACCCGCGAAGAGATTACCTACCACTGACTTTCCGGAATCCGAACCGCATTGTCCGAAAATCGGTCCGCTACACCGAAAAAACTCCCACCCTGATCACAGATTGATTTGGCACACCGTTTGCTTATCTCCACCGCTTGGGAAGTGGATATTTACTTGTATGTTATGAGATAACATGTTATATACTAACATAATGAATTTCAGCATCCATATTGATGAGGAAACCGCTGTCCGGCTGGAGAAGCTTGCCCGTGAGACTGGCAAGAAGAGAAATGCCCTGATCCGGGAGGCAATCAATCGGCTTCTCCAGACTGAAACGAGAAAGAAATGGCCCAAGGCAGTTCTGGAGCTGGCCGGTTCCGCCAAGGATCTGGTTCCGTTCGAGTCATTTCGGAAGGAGCTCCCCCCCCTCGATGAGGACCCTCTATGAAATACCTTCTCGATACCTGTGTTGTCAGCGATTATGTGAAAGAAATCGGGAATGTCGTCGGAAAATTCCGTTCAATCATTCCTGATGAGATTGCCGTATCGACGATTACCCAGATGGAAATCGAATACGGACTTGCACTTCAACCGGCTGTCCCCAGGAGGACGCGGGACGGCCTCAAAAGTTTCTTAAGCATGGTGCATATTCTCCCCCTTGCCTCGGATGAGGCACTTGTGGCGGCACAGATCAGGGCGGCACTAAAAAAAATCGGCAGGACGATAGGGGCCTACGATTACCTTCTGGCCGGCACGGCGCTTTTCAGGAAACTGATTCTCGTTACCTCAGACACCTCCGATTTTCAGCGCGTTGAAGGGCTCACCCTTGAGAACTGGCGTCAATGAAACTCCGTTCTTTTATTGCGATCGATCCGTCGGCGGAGGTGGCGGTCCGTCTGGCCGAGGCAATCGACCGGATGCGGCAGGGCTCCGGCGGGATCCGATGGATGCGGGAGGACCAGTTCCATCTGACGCTCCGGTTTCTGGGTTCCGTCGAGGAGGAGGGGCTGGAGACGATTGCTTCCCGTCTCGAGGAACTCAGCCGGAAGTTTTCTCCGCTGGCACTCGAGGTCCGGGGGATCGGATTTTTCCCGAGCCCCGATCGGCCCCGGATCGTCTGGGCCGGGATTGTCGGCGAGACGGAACCGCTGGCCGCCCTCTACGAAGGGGTGGAGTTGGCGGTGCAGGGGTTGACCCCGGTCTCCAAGGAGGCGCGCGTGTTCCGTCCGCATATCACGATCGGCCGTGTCCACGAGCCTCACAAGCGTTACGGGATGCAGCGGATCCTCTCGATCGGCGAGGTGGCGGAGTTCGGGCCATTCACCGCCGATCAGCTTTTGCTCTACAAAAGTGATTTGACACCCAAGGGGGCGAGGTATACGAAACTTCAAACTTTCAAACTAGGAGGATAAATTCATGGAGACGATCCAAAAGGACCCAGCGACCCGGCAGAAAAATCTCGTTAACACCCTTTCCACCATCGAAAAGCAGTATGGCAAGGGGACGATCATGCGTCTCGGCAAAGAGGAAGTGTTGCAGGATATCGAGACGGTCCCGACCGGTTCGGTCGGCCTCGACCTTGCGCTAGGGGTTGGCGGGCTCCCGAAGGGGCGGATCATCGAGATCTATGGGCCGGAGTCGTCCGGCAAGACGACGCTCGCCCTCCACTCGGTGGCGAGTGCCCAGAAAAAAGGGGGGATCGCCGCCTACATCGATGCCGAGCATGCCCTTGATGTTCAATATGCCAGGAGGCTCGGGGTCCGGACCGAAGACCTGTTGATCTCCCAACCGGACAACGGCGAGCAGGCGCTCGAGATCGTTGACATGTTGGTCAAGAGCGGGGCGGTCGATTGCATCGTGATCGACTCAGTGGCGGCGCTGGTCCCGAAGGCGGAGATCGAGGGGGAGATGGGGGAGCCGCAGATGGGGCTTCAAGCCCGGCTGATGAGCCAGGCGCTTCGCAAATTGACCGGCAACGTCTCCAAGGCAAAGACGACGGTGATTTTCATCAACCAGATCCGGATGAAGATCGGGATCATGTTCGGCAACCCGGAAACGACCACCGGCGGCAACGCGCTGAAATTCTACTCCTCGGTTCGGCTCGACATCCGGCGGATCGGCGCCCTCAAGCAGGGGGAGCAGATCATCGGCAACCGGACTCGCGTCAAGGTGGTGAAGAACAAGGTCGCCCCGCCGTTCAAGGAAGTCGAGTTCGACATCCTCTATGGGGAGGGGATCTCCCGTGAGGGGGAGCTGCTCGATCTCGGCGAACAGTATCAGGTGCTGGAGAAGAGCGGGACTTGGTACGCCTTCGGCGGCGAGAAGATCGGGCAGGGGCGCGACACCGCGAGACAGTTTTTGAAGGAGAACCGGGACGTCACCCAGAAGGTGGAGCGGGCGATCCTCGCCAAGTTCGGGCTCGCCAAGAAGGAAGAGGCCAAGGCCGCCGAACGGCCAGCCGAAAAACGCAAAGTGGCGGTTTAATTGAATGACCGTGGCGGGTTGCGGCCCTGCTGTTCGGGGTAGGAAAAGCGGTGGGTTGATCAGGGACGGAACTTCTCGAACCCGGCAATTTCGAAGTGATGGTCGAAGGTAAAGGCGGTCCGGATCTTTCGGGCCTCCATCAGGGCAAACGAGGTGGCGTCGGTCATCGAGAAGTCCTGATCCAAGTATCTCTCCAGCCAATCGAGTCCTTTTAACTCCAGCTCCAGCGTGATCGGGATGATCTGGATCGCGTGGGAGGTGTAGATCTCCCGTGCCGCCTGCAAGGCCGCCTTGGAACCGAACCGGTAGACGAGGAGTGAGATCAATTCTAATTAGGGACGTTGTTGACTCAACGGAGTTATTTTTAGGCAAGGATTTGGAATGGTTGCAGTTCGCTGAATCCCCATGTTACGTTGAGGTGTGACCTCCTCGGAGATCCGCGAGAAATTCCTCCAATATTTTGAAAAGCACCGTCACACCCGCGTCCGGAGCGCGCCGCTGATCCCGGCGGGCGACCCGACCCTCTACTTCACCAACGCCGGGATGGTCCAGTTCAAGGATTTTTTTACCGGTGGCAAGAAGGCCCCGTATCCGCGGGCGACTTCGTCGCAAAAATGCCTCCGGGTCTCCGGCAAGCATAACGATCTGGAAAATGTCGGCCGGACCGCCCGTCACCATACCTTCTTCGAGATGCTCGGCAACTTCTCGTTCGGCGACTACTTCAAGAAGGAGGCGATCCGGTTCGGCTGGGAGTTTCTGACCGTCGAGATGAAGATCCCAAAGGAGAAACTCTGGATCACCGTCTACGAGAAGGACGACGAGGCGGAACGGCTCTGGCAGTCGGAGGCCGGCGTCCCGAAGGACCGGGTTTTAAGATTGGGCGAGAAGGACAACTTTTGGGCGATGGGGGAGACCGGCCCGTGCGGCCCCTGCTCCGAGATCCATTACGACCACGGAGATCGGTACTCCTGTGGCCGGCCCACCTGCGGGCCCGGGTGCGAATGCGACCGTTTCATGGAGATCTGGAACCTCGTCTTCATGCAGTACGAGCGGTCGGCGGACGGCGCG
>CAYYFU010000001.1:8137-36442 GCA_964471095.1 uncultured Pseudomonadota bacterium | reverse complement strand
CAGGGGAAGGTGCTGACCGCCGATTTGGGGGGCACCGCCTCCACCAACGAACTGACCCGGGCGATTGTGAACGAGGTCTGAGCGCATCGAATTTCGGCGATCATTGCCTTGTCCTTGGCCCGTAGGGACGAAGCGGGCCTTCTCGAACCGATGGATGGATAACACTCCTGAGAGGTTGTCCTCCCCCCGGCGGGCCTCCCACCCCTCCCTGACGGCGAACCTGGCGAAAGGTGAGTCTGTGAAGGGTCGGTTCGCGGCCGGGTGTCGCGACAATCCGCAACCAATCTTCACCGGAGCCCCGCAGCCGCCCCAGCAGAACCAGCCGGGCTGGAGCCGCAGCGCCGTTTGATCCCCTGAAAAATGTCCTAGCGGCCCTGAGTGCACCCTCCGTGGCGGTCGGGGCGAGCAGGAAATAGCAGGCTTTTGGATCCCTACGGGATGCCTCCGCGAGCGCCGCCAGATCCCCCCTCAAGTGACCCTTATCAATATATTCAGGGTCGAGGGTTCCGCTCACCACCCGCCCGAAGACGTTCGGTCTGCCCTGGAGGTTGGATCGGGTCACCTGCCCATGGGAAGTTCGGAGGGTGGTTTGAGAGGTCACCCGCAACGGCCCCTTTCCATCGAACACCTGCCCCAGCCTCGCTGTCAGTTCACTGGCATCGCTCGCCTGACCCCCCAGCATTCTGTTCGGTCCTTGATATCGGGCCAGCGCCTGTTGGGCGAATGTTTTGACGGTGGTGTGGGGATCGTCCCGGGCGGCCGCCTCAAAGGCACGTCTCACCGGTTCGTGGCCGAGCCAGGCCTCCGCCGATCGGGCCGTCTCAAGCCGAACTGTTTCCGCGAACCTTCCTGGATTCCCCAACTTTCTGGCCAGCGGTTCAATATGGTTACGAAACGAGGAACTCAGCCTCTCGAATTTGCCGGTGAGGGGTTCCCCCAAGGCGAGTCGGGCCGCCTGCTGAAGGGGGGATCCCGGGCCCTGATTTGCCGCCCGGGCGAGGGCGGTGGCAATCTCCGGGCAGGCGGCGCGGTGCGGGAACAGTTTTTCGATGGCGGCAAAGCGGAGATGAATCTCAGCAGTGGGATTGAGGAGGGCATCCCGAATCAGCACCCGGGCCCAGTCGAACGGGTTCTTGGCGCGGCGGGCCGCCATCCAGACGCGGGGATCGGTCCAGAGTGTAAAATAGTCCCGGACGGCCCCGGATCGGCCCGCCGCCAGAGGGGCCGCCTCTGCCACCAGCCGCCCCGCCACCCCGCGGGCCACCCTGAGACCGAATTTGACTGGGAATCCCATTGTTAAATAAACCTCACCCGGACGCCGAACCGCTTAAACTCATCGGCGAGACAGGCGGCGCTGATCGAGCCGGGGATCTTCATTCGTTCCTCAAGCCGTTGAATCGGTTGCCGAACCCTGTCTTCCCACATGTTTCGCGAGATGTTGGCCGCCGACGCATAGAAATCGGAGAGTGTCTTCCGAGGGAAACCGAGTTCCCTCGACGCCTGGAGCATGTTTCCCCCTCTTTTTTTTACTTCTTCACGAATTGCCTCCTGTACCGCCTTGCGGAGCGGCGTTTTGGCGGAGGCCTTCGGTGGAGGGGTCACCCAGACGACCCCGGACCGGTAGTCAACCCCTCGGAAAAGCCCACTCATCAGTCGGGCGCGCGAAAGGAGATAGAGTTGGGCCTCGGTCAGTCCGACTGCCGCGGCCAGCGCCTCGATCTTCTCAAGGGGGAGGAACTTTACCTCTGTCGCGATCTGGTAGGCCAGGTAGCGATTAATACCGAGCTGTTCGTAAAGTGCCGTCATTTGCTGGTGGGAGCTGGCTGCAGCTTGGAGTTTCCTCACGATTTGCCCCACCCCCGCCTCGGCCTGTGAGGGGGTGAGAGATTTCTTTTGAACAAGGGAGGCGGCAAATTTTCTGGTTTCCGTGAGATTAATCGGTTGGAATTGGCGCGCAACGACCGGCCGGGTGCGCGTGGGCAGGGCCGGTCGCCTTGTCCGCGTTGGCACAGTTGGTGGCGGCATTGCCGGTGCAGCGGGGGGCGGTGGCAATGCGGTAGCTGGTTCCAGAAAGCGTCTGTTCCAGACCGAGGCCTCGGTCCCAGTTTCCTGATAGAGCAGGACGATTTGTTGAGGGGGGCGGCGACTGGTCCTCACAAAATCGGCGGTCGCCCTTTCCATTGCCGGGATTGCCCGTGGATTCAGTTTTGGAATGATCAGGACCAGCGGTGGGTTCAGATCGAGCCCGGTGGCGAGGGAGAGCGACTCCAGTTGCGATCGAAACGAGCCACCGGCAACCTCCTCCGGACCAATGGCCCCATGCATCCACTTGGCATAGAGCCTCCGAGAGCAGTTCTGATCAGTCCTTCCTTGGACGAACGACACGAAGGCCCCCTCATCAACCACCAATTCGGTCCCATCCAAGGAGATTCCTTCCCCTTCCGGCTGATCCTTCAGGAGATCAAGAATTCTCTCATGGGTCTCGCTCCTCCGTTCGGCCTTTTTTACGAGCCTCCCCTCTCGCGCCGCCTGAAGCGTCTCGATCGCCTGTCTGCGAACGGTCGGAGACGGGTCGTGATCGGCGAGTCGGGCAACGGCAGACAAGACCTCGTCATTCTCTCGCAAGTGGGGCGCCGCGCGACGGAGTGCTAACAGGCGCAGCTTCTCCTTTGAGGTAGGGTTCGCGATAAGATCCCAAAGCAGGTTTGCCATCCCTTCGGCTGCAGTGACTGATCTTCCTCGGGCAGCAAAGAGGCGGGGATCAAGAGGGGGAAGAAAACCAGCGATCCGTTGGAACTCCTCCAGCGAAGCAAGAGGCGGATGAGCGTGAGCCCCTTGAACAACGGCCCTCATCAGTTCGCCCACCTTCGGGAGCTCTCGAATCAGGCGTAGACCAGCTTTGGCGAGCAGTGTCATTGCGGGGACGGTCTCGGCAAAGGATCGGAAAGGTTGCGGGAAAAGTTTTGTCAGAACCGGGCGGCGACCGGTCGGCGGAAACTCCGGTTGGTCCTCCGGATGCCGATCGTCCAAAAATCAGCGAGATAGGGGCGGCCGGCGAGGTACGCGAGGGAGCCGTCAACCCGGCCGAGTCGCGCCAAGGCCTCCAATTGTTCTAACTTGAGGTGATGGGTGAGTCCGGAGAAGAGGTCGGTCGACGAGCCGCTGGTGCGCCCGATCGCCTCGGCGATCGCTGCCTGCAAGAGCCCCTTGTCGCGCAGAAGTTGTTGCGCGAACTGACTTAAGGAGAGGGCGATCGCCTGCTCGAGGGTCATTCCGGGCGGAAGTTTGACCCAAAAGATTCCCCGCTCCAGATCGAACCATTCGGTCTTGATCTCCGTTGGCCGCCAGGCCCGGTAGATCGCGATCAGTTCAGCGTCGGTGTAGGGGGCGCGCTCGTTGAAAAAGCGCAATACCCTCAGCAGAGAGTGGGGCAGACATGCCTTCCCCCCCTCCAATCGACAGTAATAGGAACGGTCGACACCGGCCCCTGTGGCGACGACTCGTTGGGACAACCTGAGTGATTCCCGCTTGGCGATCAGCAACCGGGCAACCTCTGCGAGCGGTCCATCGATCGGCCTGTGTCGTTGCCGGACAACGGCCTTCTTAACCACCCTAAGCCTCTTCTCCGGAGGGGGATTTTTGACCAATTTCAGGAGGTCGTCCAACACCACCCGCAGCTCGCTATTGGCGGGAGCCCCTCTCCATCGCCCAAAGACAACCTCACGCGCATGGTCCTGAAACGCCGGGTCCTTTCGGACGTAAAACAGAAGCAATCCGATCTGAATTTTGACCGCTTTGCCTCCCGCGACGATGCCGTTAATCAGTTTCGGAAGGAGCTTCTCGAATTGTGCCAGCGTTGATCCGCCCGCCCCCTTCCCCGCCAGAACGACAGCTAGAGTGAGCCCGGCAATGCTGAAGGTCGTCTTGAAGAGGCGCGAGGCGGGAGAATCGGGCGGCTGGTCGGCTGATGGAGAGGATTCCCAAGTGATCGGCCGGGACGAAATGGGCGGGCCAAGGACCATGACAAGCCGGTTATCGTGAGTTGTCCGACAAGGTTGCGGGAAAAGTTTGGCCTAGCAGCGGAACAGGACCTCAACCTTCTTGGCCAGATGCGGCCAGAACCAGAGAAGTGCAACCGGTTCCGGCAGGTCGGCCGCCCTTGCCAGACTCTTTAATTTTGGGATCCGCGGCAGGACATGTTCGGCCGCCCCCAGCGGAAAGGTAGATTCGAAGACCTTTCGACCCAATCCGTGCCTTTTCATAAAGGCGTCCATACTTTCGCGACCCTTTCGTTCGATGAGGCGGGCTCGAAGATCGATCGCCCGGATCTCCTCGATGCTGGAGAAGGGGGCCGGCACCTTCAGGGTGTAAAAGACTCGGTTTAGGTTGGTGTTGTGTCCCCGATCGAGGTAATAAAAAGCGGCGTCCCGTTCGCTCGGGGAAGCCGATTCGATCAGCTCCAGATAGTCACTTTCCCCCTGCGTTCGGCAATGGGAGCGAAAGCGGCGGAGGACCTCTTTGGTCTGAAAAGCGGCCGGTGTGGGATGACTCAAAGTCCCACCGCGTGCCCCCCGGATTGCGATCTCAAGAAAAAACCGCATCTCGCGGTGGTAGCCGAAATACAGGAAGCTCTCCGGCAATTTGGTGATTGCCGCGAGTTTTTGGATGGTCTCCAGGGGGACCGGACCGAGATCTCTCTTCAACAGCGATTCGAAGGTTTCAGATCGCATTCCGAGTTGGCGGGCCACATCACGGCGTTTGAGCCCCCTGCGGACGATCGCCCGCTCGATGAACAGGCTGACATGAAGGTGGATGATGTCGTCGAGGGTGATGCCGGGCGGAAGATCGATCCAAAAGGTGCCGGCAGTGCCGGTCTCGGTGAAATAGCGGAGGGAGCGGACCTCCGGATTCAAATGGGTGTAAACGGCCTTAAGATCCCCGGGGGCGATTTGACCGTCGTTAAAAAGCGCCTGCGTGATCTTTAGGACCGATTCCTCTGTTGGACGGACCTTCCCCTTTTCGATGCGCGAGAGGACCGTTTGCGAGATGCCGCTGATCTGTTCGATTTGAAGGAGTGTCAGCCCCTTTCTCGCCCGGATTGCCCGGAGAACCGTTCCCACGTGAGGGGGTTTTGGAAGGCCGGTCCACCCCAGTCGAACCATAAAACATCGAGGGTCAGTTAGCCCGCCTGCCTTAGGTCCGCCAACCAGGCAAAACGAGTCCAATTTCTCGGCTAGCGATGGACTGCGGCGAACCACCCCCATGACCTCCCTCGCGAGGGTGGCCACCACTCGAGCCTTTGGGATCATCTTGCTACCCTCGTCGGCCGACTCATAAAAAAGTTGCGTCTGAAGTTACTTTCCGGTTTCGGAAAATTATTTCTTGATTTTTTCCTGTTTTTTATCCACAGCCACCCCCAAATGGCCTCTTGAGTTAAGTTTTATTACCATATGAATTTGTTTAATTTTAACTAGTTAATGCTATTTCAAAATCATTTTGATCAGATATCCCGTGGATTGGTCGGATAATTGCTTCCTGATAGCTACAACCAAAATGATGAACAGGCCCACAATCTGGTTTGGCCTCTTTTTCGTTCTCCTCTTCCCTCTTTCAGTCGCGGCCGCCCCGAGCGGTTTTGACCCCTCCTTTGGGACGCTCGGCAAGACGATCACAGACATCTCCGGTCAGATCGACGCCGCGAAGGCGGTCATCGAACAGCCGGACGGAAGGTTTATCGTCGGGGGCCAGACCGGCGGTGCCACATCGGACATTATGTTGCTCCGTTATCTGCCGGACGGGGCCCTCGATCCGGACTTCGGCACCGGCGGGATCGCGGTGACCGATCTCCTGCAACAGAATGAATTTGTGAACGACATCGCCCTGTTGCCGGACGGCAAGATCGTCGCGGTCGGCTACGCCAACGGCACGAACGATGCCTTTCTGGCCCGCTTCCTCCCGGACGGGACCCTCGATCCGGATTTCGGCACCGGCGGGTTTGTCATCCTGGAGACGATCGGCCCGCGGCGGGTTGTCCTTCAGGCAGATGGAGGGATGCTCCTCGCCGGCACCCACACGATCGACAACGACAACCGCTTCGGGATCGCCCGTGTCAATGCCGACGGGACGACGGACACCACCTTCGGGACCGATGGGGTTGTCTTGGTCAATGTCTCTTCTGCCGCATCGCTATATCAGACGATCGATCATGACGAATTTTTGAATGATATCTTCATCCAATCGGACGGGAAGATCGTCGCCTGTGGAACGGCGGCGGCGCTTAACCCGGCAACGGGCCACTTGATCGGCGTCTTTGCGCTGACCCGCCTCCTTTCCGACGGGACACTCGACGCCACCTTTGACACGGACGGCATCGTGGTGACGTCGCTCACCAATGGGAATGATTCGGCAAACTCCTGTTTTCAACAGCCAGATGGGAAGATTGTGGCGGCCGGCGATTCCTTCGCGACCTTGTACGGGGATCGTTTTGCCATTGCCCGATATCTCGCATCAGGGGCGCTCGACTCGAGTTTCGGGACGGCCGGCAAGGTGACCACCTCCTTTGCCAACTACGGGGGAGGAGAGATGACGGCCGCTGATCTCCAGCCGGACGGGAAGATCCTGCTGGGCGGATACGTTCTCAATCCCCAGACCAACACCTACGCTTTCGCCATGGCACGGTACCTTTCCAACGGCTCGCTCGATCCGATCTTCGGGGCCCAGGTTCGGGCGTTGCCGGTCAGCAATGCGAGGATGAACGACATGGCGGTCACCTCCGACAATCGTCTCATCACAACCGGTTATGGCACGAATACGAGCGGAAACAGCGATGCGGTGATCGCCCGGTTCCTGCTCGCCTCCTTCTCGATCAACGATGTCGCGGTGCTCGAGTCGGCCGGGAACGCTAATTTCACCGTAACAATGGACCTCGCCTCCTCCGACACCGCGGTACTGAACTATGCAACGGCCAACGGAACGGCGCTGGCGGGGAGCGACTTTGCCACCACGAACGGCACACTGACCTTTGCGGCGGGCGAGACGGTCAAGCAGATCCCGGTCCCGATCATTGACGACCTAACCGATGAACCGAGCGAGACCTACCAGATGAAACTGACCTACGTCTCCGGGAGTCCCTCGGTGGCCGACGGGATCGGCGCCGGGACGATCAACGACAACGATGCCCCGCCGACGCTCGCTGTGGGAGACACCTCGATCACCGAAGGGGCCGGTCCGGCCCTCTTCCCGGTCACCCTCTCCCGGGGATCGAGCTTTATCGTGAAGGTGAATTACACCACCGTGAATTATTCGGCCGCCGCCGGCTCGGATTACACCGCGGTGAGCGGGACCTTGACCTTCGCGCCGGGCGAGACCTCCAAGACGGTCAGTGTAGCGATCCTTGATGACAGCCTTATTGAAAACACCGAGCTCTTTTACCTGAAACTCCTCGGGCCACAGATGGCGACGATCGCCGATGCACTAGGGATCGGGAGCATCATCGACAACGATCAGGTGATCGTCCTCCCGACCATCTCAATCGGCGACCTGACGATCATTGAAGGTCGCGGTGACGACACGGCGGTCTTTACGGTCACGCTGTCGCAGTCGACGAGCCTTGACGTGCAGGTCAGCTATGCGACCGCCGACGGAACGGCGACAGCGGGGAACGACTACACGGCGAGCAGCGGGTTCGTGATCATCCCGGCCGGCGCCACGAGTGCGACGGTTTCGATCCCGATCCTGTTCGATTCGCTGGACGAGGACGACGAGACCTTCAGCGTGACGCTCTCGGCGCCGCAAAACGCCCTGCTCGGGGACGCGACCGCTACTGCGACGATCACCGATGACGACAATCCCCCGACCGTCTCCGTTCTGGATTCAGCCGTGTTGGAAGGAGGCGTGTCGGCGACCGTGGCGGTCAATCTCTCCGGCCCGAGCGGCAAACAGATCACGGTCGATTACGCAATGGTGGATGGGACCGCCGCCGCAGGTTACGATTATGCCTCTACCGACACCAGTGGGTCCCTTAGCTTTGTCCCCGGCGAGGTCTCCAAGACGATTTCCGTGGTCCTCGTGGATAACCTTGTCCCCGAGCTCGACGAGACCTTCCTGGTCCATCTCTCCAACCCGACCAACGCAACCCTGGGGGATGCCGAGGCAACCGTCCTGATCCTTGACAACGATCCCCCCGCTTTAAGCTTTGAGCGGGCGATTCAAGTAGAGGAAGATTCAGGTTTCGCCCTCTTCAGGGCAGGGCTTTCCGGCCCGCAGAGCCATGAGGTCTCCTTTGCCTACACAAAGCTCGATGAAACGGCGACCGCCCTCGACGACTACACCCCGATGGGGGGGCTGATCGTGATCCCGCCGGGCGAGGTTCTCTGGACGATCCAGCTCCCAATTAACGACGATCAGTTGGATGAGGATGACGAGGCATTCATGCTCTCGTTCACCGATCCGCAAGGGATGACCCTCGCATGGCCGGAGGCGACCGTGACGATCACCGACAACGACACGTCGGTCTTGACCCTGGCGCCGGTCGAGGGGGATGAACCGGGCGCCACCCTCGCCTTCACGGCGACCCTCTCGATCCCGAGCAGCCACGATATCCCGATCCATGTTGAGACGGTTGACGGGACGGCGATTGCCGGTGAGGACTATTACGGGATTTCGGAGGATGCGGCGATCGGGGCCGGGGAGACGGAGGTCCCGATCTGGGTCGAGATTATCAACGACGACCTCTTTGAGGCGGATGAGACGATGACGCTGGTGATCCGTGACGCCAACCGTGCCGAGGTCTCGGCGGTCGGGACGATCCATAGCGAGGATCCGGAGCCGGTGGTCGATACCACGCCGCCGACCGTCCTCCTGACCACGTCGCCGATGGGATACCTCTGGCCGCCGAACCACAAGATGGTCCCGATCACGTTGAACCTCTCGCTCACCGACGACCTCGCCGCCCCGACCGAGATCGCGATCCTCGAGGCATATGCCACCAGCAGTGAGCCGGATGACGCCGCGGGACTGGGCGACGGTCGGACGACCGGTGATGTGAACGGGGCGGACGGGTACGACACGCCGGTGGTGATCGACTTCTACGATCCCGAGGGGGATGGCAGCTACCTCGCGACCTTTAACCTGCGGGCCGAGCGTGAGGGGGCCGGGGCCGGCCGGACCTACACGATCGTCGTCACGGTAGCCGATACGACCGGGAACCAGAAGACCCAGGCGATCGAATTGATTGTCCAGCACGACTCACCGGTGCAGGTCAAATAACTTAGCAACCGGTTCGATATTGAGCCGATAATCCAATCAAGATGACCGCGGTGCGTCACGATTGCCTTCCCTCCCCCCTGCTCTACGAGCGGGGGCTGGAACCCCGAAATGGCCCGATGCCGGCCGAGAGTATCGAGGTCTGTGATCTGGTGGATCAGAACGGCAACGACCCGTTTGCCTCCCGCCAGATGACCGCCGACCTCCTTGACACCTTTCTTCGGAAGGCCTCCGCCAATCCCGCCCGCCCTTCCGGGATGCGGACCGAGGACGGCCAGCATCTTGTCGCCTTTGGCCGTGGCCAGCTCTTTTCGTTTCCGCCGGGATGTCAGCCGCAGGGTGCGCTTGATTTCACCTGCCCGCGTGAGGATGGGTTGACCGAGAGACATCTCTTTGAGGAGGAGAAGGGGCTCGGCAGCTGGCGGTACCGGATGGAGGTGAGAAAACCGGACGGCCGATTGATCCGCGACCGGCAGCAGATCCTCTCGGAGGCCGGCGTGACCGATGCCGAGCTCACCACGCAGACCACCTGGCATGTCGGGGGGAGGCCGTTCCTTGCCGCGGCCGACGGTTGGCTCCACCGGTTTGTCGAGAGCCCCGACCCATGGACCCCCCGCAAGGCGCGGCATATCAACATCCGGTATCTCAACCCCTATCGCCGCTCCCCGATCTTTACGGACAAGACGACCCGTTCCTTTACGATCGATTCATTCACCTTTGACGAGCCGTGGCAGAGGGATGGATTCTATCGTTCGCTCGACCGCCTTGTTGCCGATCACGAGGTCTCCTTTTATCCCCGGGAAAAGACGGCGGTGATTGACGGGACGGCGATCCACTTCGAGGCCCCCCCCGATTCGCCGGCGGTGGGCCATGCGGAGCTCTGGGACAACCTGTTCGGCGCCGTCTATCTGGCCCCCTTCCTTGACCTGTTTTCGGTTGAGTCGCTGACGATCTTTTGGGGTTCCTGGCCAGAGATGACGGAGATGGCCCGGCAGGCGGGCATTTCCCTCTGCCTTCCGGCCGAGGATCGGGATGGGGAATACTGTCACGAGAGCCGGACCATTTTCCTGAAGGCGGATCCGGCGCGCTATGCGCAGGAGGCCCTCTGGTGTCACGGCCCGGATTTACGCCACGAATTCGGACATGCCTTGCGGGGATCCGTGGGAGATCCCCTGACGAATGCAGATTTTCGCGGCCTCGTCATTCGGGGACTGTCGCAGGCGGGGGTCCCCCGCGGGGGTGATTTCGTTTTTTTGATGAGGGTCGTCCTTGATTCCCCGGACATCGCTGCTCTCCCGGAGGCGGACAAGAAACGGTTGGATGCGTTGTGGAAAAAGTACCAACTGGGGAGGTTCTTCCCCTCACGCTACAGTCTCTCCGACCAGGGGGAGTTCTTCGCCGACCTCTTTTTCAACTGGCACCCCTGGCATCCGTACGAGGCGGACCGCCTCCCGATTCACGGGCTGTTTGCCGCGGTCGATGCCCTGCGACAGGGGGGGACTGCCGCCTTCAACGCCGAGCTCGAGGTCCAGTACCCCAACCTGGAACAAGAGTCATGGGGACCGCCGCCGGTCGGTGGTGAAGCGACCCTCTCGCTCGACTTCCCCGATGACTTTGGGATCCCCTTGGTCTCCGTGGCACTCCTTGCCGTCGGGTTTCTGGCGAAATGGAGGTCGCTGCTCTCTCCCTTGGCCTGTAATATTTTCGTCGCCGGAGGACTGTTCGGTCTTGTGGCCTCTGGCGGCCTCCTTGCCTGGCAGCTTTCTCTGATCAGGTCTGTGGAGCAGGAGTTGGCTCGGACAAAACCAGCCGCGAGCCCCTAGAAGAACGAAGCGATCGCGGCGACGCCGGTTGGGATCAGGAAGTTGTCCCAATCCTTATAAGGAAGCGACTCAATGAACGCGCCGGCAAGGGCCAGCAGGAGGCTTGTCCAGAAGGGATAGACCACCAGCATCAGCGCAAACGACATGCAGAAAAAGGCGGTCGCCCCCTCCACGGTTTTCTTCGGGGAGTGAGGGAGCGGCCGTTTCCCCCAGATCATCCCGACGATGGAGGCGGCCATGTCGGCAAACGCGAGTTGCATCAGCCCCGCCGCTGCCGGTTTCAACGGAAAAATCAGGACGGTGACGAGCACCCCGGCCCCCATCAGAAAGGGGGCGCGGGCGATCTTGTGTTCCCCCAGACGCTTGGCCCGTTGAAGCGCCGGGGTAATCCAGGGGACGACATGCCCCTCCCCCGCGTACGATTCATGGGCGAGGTAAAGAATGGCGAGGATAAAGATGATCAGCACGAGGATCCCCTTGGAGAGGGAGGCGATCGGCAAAAAAACGATCACCCCCATATGCAGGGTCTTTCGCCAGAGCTCTTTTTTCAAATCCTCGTTTAACTCCATAACCCCTCTTTAAAGTTCGCCGACCAACCTGAGTCCTATTCCCGATTCTACCATAGGGAGGACGAAAATCCCCGGTTTTTCCTTTTGGTGAAACTTTGCCGTCCCGAGTCCCACCAGGGTCCCCAACAGAGCGCCGGCTGCGGTATCCGAGGCAAAGTGCTTGTTGGCATCGATCCGGGAGAGGGCGATCATGCCGGCCAGGGCGTAACTGGGGATCCCGTAAAGCGGGCCGTAGAGGACCTCGGTGACGGTCGCCAGGGTAAAGGCGCCGGAGGCATGGGCGGAGGGAAACGAATGGTCGTTCGAGCCGTCCGGTCGCGTCCGTTGCGTCGCAAATTTCAGGGGAAAGGTGAGGGCGTAGTTGATCGCCAGCGCCTCGAGCATCGCCTCGGTCGTGAGCATCCCCTGGGGGGAATCGACAAGTTTCGTGATGACAGCGGCGGCAACCGTGGCGCCACCCAGCACGAGACTGTCTCCCATGATATTAAAGACGTGACGGGAATCCCCCAGCGGATCCGACGGATGAAATTCGTCTTGGATCTCACGGTCGAATTCATGGAGCCCAAGAGTCGCCCCGGTCCCCGCGGCGAGGCCGACCGCATGCCAGGGGTTCCAAAAGGTTGTCTTGACGTCACCCCAGAGGTGGGCCGGGAGTTCCCGCCACCCCCAGGAGGTGGCAGGGAGCAGGAGGATGACAAGGATCGTCGCGAGTTGCCTCATCCGATGACTTTTTTGATCCGGCTCAAGACCCGCTCTTTTCCCAACAGCGCCATCACTTCATAAATGCCGGGTGAGACGGTTGAACCGGTCAGGGCGACACGCAGCGGTTGGGCGATCTCCCCCAATTTTAACTTTCGTTCGTTCAGGTATTGCTCGGTCATCGTTTTGAGGGAGATCTCGTCAAACGCCCCGGTCTTTTCGAGAATCGAAAGATAGTCGACCAGCGGTTGGGTGTTCCGGAGAAATTTTAGCCCCTTTTCATCCGGCGTGATCTCCTCGGTGAGGTACGGTTTGAGCATCTGGGCCAGTTCCAAAAGGGTGCGGGCCCGTCCCTTGTTCAAGGCGATACTCCGATAGAGAGATTCATCCAACACCACACGGACCCCCTCTTTTTCCAAAAAGGGGATCAGCGAGACGGTGAGGGTCTTGTCCTCCGTCGTGGTGAGATAATGGCTGTTCAACCAGAGGAGTTTTTCCTGATTGAATACCCCGCCTGACTTGCCGACATGATCCAGGGAAAATTTTTCAACCAACTCATCCCGGGTGAAGATCTCCTGATCTCCATGAGACCAGCCGATCCGGGCCAGGAAATTGATCAGGGCGTCCGGCAGATACCCCATCTCCCGGTAGGCGAGGACCGACGTCGCCCCGTGTCGTTTGGAGAGGCGGGTCTTGTCGGCCCCCAAGATCATCGGGAGGTGGGCAAAGAGCGGTGGCAGGTAGTTAAACGCCTCATAGAGCTGGATCTGGCGTGGACTGTTATTCAGATGGTCATCCCCCCGGATCACGTGGCTGATCCGCATCAGGGCGTCATCGACCACCACACAGAGGTTATAGGTCGGGATCCCGTCGGTGCGCTGGATCACCAGGTCATCCAGCTCGGCATTTTGAAAAACGACCTCCCCCTTGATCAGATCATGGACCGTTGTGGTGCCGCGCTCGCCGGTCTTGAAGCGGACACAGCCGGGCTTTTGCTGATTTTGATCGATTGACCGGCAGCGCCCGTCGTATTTTGGTTTTTCCCCGCGAGCGAGAGCCGCCTTTTTCCGCTCCTCGAGCTCCTCAGGAGTGCAAAAACATCGATAGGCCTTCCCCTCGGCCAACAGTTTATCGACATGCGATTTGTAGATATCCATCCGGTCGATCTGATGATACGGGCCCTCATCCCAATCGAGCCCCAGCCATTCCATCCCCTCGACGATGGACTTGACGTACTCCTCCGTGGAGCGTTCCCGGTCGGTGTCCTCGATCCGGAGGATAAAGACCCCCTTCTGTTTGCGGGCGTAGAGCCAGTTGAAGATGGCGGTTCGCGCCCCGCCGATATGCAGGTGACCGGTCGGGGAGGGGGCGAACCGGAGTCGTGGAAATTCCGGCATGGCGGCAATCTAGGTAAAAAAAGCTGGCAATTCAACCGTAAATGCTTTCCAATGATCCAGAGAGTGGCGACTCAACTTCAGTTCATTGGTGCCACCGGCACCGTCACCGGTTCCAAATATCTCCTCTCGGTCGGCAACAAGCATACCCTGATCGATTGTGGGCTCTTTCAAGGTCTCAAGGTGCTTCGGCTTCGCAATTGGCACCCGCTCCCGATCAAGCCCGCGATGATCGATGCGGTGGTCCTAACCCACGCCCATATTGATCACAGCGGTTATATCCCCCTGTTGATCAAGAACGGGTTTCGAGGACCGGTCTATTGCACCTCCTCAACGAGGGATCTGTGTAAAATCCTGCTGCCGGACAGCGGTCGTCTCCAGGAGGAAGACGCGGTGTTTGCCAACAAGCACCGCTTTTCCAAGCACAAGCCGGCACGACCGCTCTACACCGAAGAAGATGCCGTCGAGTCGCTCCAATATTTTGAGACGGTCCCTTGGGAGAAAAAAATCTCCCTGTCGCGGCAGGCGTCGTTTCATTTTCTGCAGGCCGGGCATATTCTGGGGGCCAGTTTTATCCGATTCAATGCGAACGGAAGGATGGTTACCTTTTCCGGAGACCTGGGACGGCCGCATGATCTGATGATGAAGCCGCCCACCGCACTGGCGGAGACCGATTATCTGGTGGTGGAATCAACCTATGGGGATCGATCTCATCCCGCGGTTGACCCTCAGACCGAACTAAAGGCAGTGATTGACCGGGCGGTCAAGCGCCGCGGGGTGGTGCTGATTCCCGCCTTTGCGGTCGGGCGGGCGCAGGAAATTTTGTATCTCTTTAGCCGGATGAAGCGGGTCGGGCAGATTCCGGATATTCCGATTTACCTCAATAGCCCGATGGCGGTGGAGGCGACCGGGATCTTCCGCAATTTTTCCGGAGAGCTTCGCCTCAGTGAAGAGGAGTGGAAGGAGATCCGGAATGTCTCCCGTTTTGTGACGTCGATGGAAGAATCCAAGCGGCTGAATACGGTGAAAGGGCCGGCGATCATCATCTCCGCCTCCGGGATGGCGACCGGCGGGCGGGTGCTTCATCACCTGAAATTCCTGGCGCCAGATTCCCGGAACATCATCTTGTTTGTCGGTTATCAGGCGGCAGGCACCCGGGGAGAGGCGCTGATCAACGGGGGGGATCAGATCAAGATTCACGGGCAGATCGTGCCGGTTCGGGCGGAAGTGGTGTTGAATCAAACCTTGTCGGCCCATGCCGACTCCCAGGAGATTATCGATTGGTTGAAGAAATTTAAGCGTCCTCCCAAGATGACCTACATCACCCATGGGGAGCCGCTCGCCTCGGAGACGCTCCGCAAGCGGATCGCCGAGGATCTCCACTGGTCCTGTGAGATCCCGGATTATCTCGAGACGTTTTCGTTGAATTGACCGGGAGGATGCTGTGCTAGGATTTCAGTTTGTAGTGGGTCGCCCTGCCTTTTCCAAAACGCTCGATCAGCCCCTGTTCGATCAGCTTCCTGAAATCCAGCGCCCGCGTCGCCTTGGCCCGATCCGTTAGACCGGCGTAATCCCGATCGGTGATAAACCCCTCCTTGCGGATGAAATCCAAAATTGCCTTGTCATGCGGTTGCAACCGCGTCGATGGCGACGCCGCCTCAACCGCCAAATCCTTTTTCACCCTCAACAACTCATCAATGATCCCGCCGGTGAAATATTCCAGCCATTCGGTGAAATCAATATCCGCCGCGATGTCGTAATAATTGCCGATGGCGCCGACCTTTTGAAAATAAGCGGAGACGTTATTGTTGTAATAATTTTCGAAACTGAAGAGGTTGAATGTGTTGAGCCCCATATCCGCGAGGATAGTTTTGGTGGCAAGTCGCGCGGTTCGGCCGTTTCCGTCCATGAACGGATGAATGATGACAAACTGCCGGTGAAAAATTCCCGCCAGGACGAGAGGATCGGCCAGGCCTCTTTTGGAACGGACAAAGTCGAGCAATTCGTCCATCAGGCGTGGAACGTCTTGGTGATCAGGCGGCCAATAAACCGTTTTGCCGCTCCTTGGGTCATTAACGAAAACCGGCTCTGTTCTGGTTTTTCCGCATCGGTGCTTCGCAATCAGGCGGTCGGTGACCTGTTGCTGGATGTTGCATATCAGCTGAAGACTGACGGCAACCTGCCCCCCCTTCATCTGTTGGTGGAGCCGTTCCAGGGCGCTGTTGTAATTCAGGATCTCGCGTTCGGTCTCCCGAAGATTCTCCGGCCTCGTTTTGAGTATCCTTTTGACATCGGTCAGCGGCAGGGGATTCCCCTCGATGCTGGTCGAGGCATGGACCGACAGGGAGGTTGCCTCCCTTTCAAACTTGGCCAACACGGTCTGGGTGAATGAGCGACTGTTTAATTCGCTGACAATCGTTGCTATCTTCTTAATGTTACTTAATAATAAATCACTAATCCGGTATTTTGGCGCAAACATATTGGTCTAATATTAGACGATATTTAGACGATTGTAAATGGTGAATCATAGAGAAAGGCAACAAAATAATCCGCAACCTTTTCTCATTCCAGCCGACAAGCAAGAGAGAGCAAACAAAGGTTGTTTTTTCACAGGAGGATTATTTATGTCACGATTAGCCTTAACCGCCGTTGCCGCACTCATTGGTTGTGCCGCCACGCGAGCATTAAGATCGCCAGAAGAAGACCAAACTCCGGCAGAAGGTCGAACGGGAGCGATGCCGCCCCCAAAACCAGGAGTCCCTCCCCCGACTACGACTACCTTTCAATGCGATCCGGCGCGCCTGAACAGTTTTTACTCGGGGCAGTTCCGTGTGAAGGGCCTTTTAACGGTTTCTGGAGCGACAGGCTATATGCTGTGGATGGAGGGTCTGCGACCTGACGGCGAGCCGGATATCGATCTGGAAATCATCAGCGACCCCGTCGCATCACGTCCGGGAGGCGGATTCCCGCAATTAGGAGAGATGCATATGATTATGGGATGGGGCGGCTCCCGCCTCTATCAAGAGGGCCCCAATTGCTGTGACGAGGCGGCAACGCAACGGACCTGTTTCACTGATTTCAACCCGACTTTCGATCAGCGTGTCATTGAGAAACGGGATTCCTTTATCGAGGAACACGCAACCCGATTTGTAAAAATCAGGGGCAACGCTCAGACCTTTGCGTACAAAGAGCGGCGGCCCGAGGATGAATATTTTGCTCAGTGGGTGGAGACGACGCTGATGATTCCTGACGAGCCATCGAAACTGCCCAACACCGCCTTTGAGGTGGTGGAAGATCGGGAGCAAGGGATCGTCTACGTCGCTTACTACGATAACAAAGGAGACGTCGGATTCAATCCTCCTCGCTTTTTTGGCGGATTCAAGGACGGAGGCTACCTTTTCATCGTTCACAATCAAAGGCCCGGTGGTGGTTTTTTCGTCAATAAGAAATGATCAAACAAGGAAGGTCTTTGTCGGGGGGAGCTGGTTGCTAGAGATTGAACATTGACTTGAGCTTGGCACGCACCTTGCGGCGATCCGGACTGCCGAGCCGGCCGAGCTTTCGAACGACCAACCTTCGGTTCAACGTCGCGATCTTCGACAAACGAATGCAGGTAGGAAGCAACAGCCCGCAGTCCTTCCAGTGAGGGATTTCCAGGTCATAGGTGTCCCGGGGCGATTCGCTGGTCATGCGTGCAAGTACGATATCCTGATCCCCGATGTCGGCGAGCACGACGGCAGGCCGTTTTTTTGCCTCCTGGAGATTCGAGAAGGGAAAGACGTTCAACAGCAGGATGTCGCCCATCTCAAAGGGCGTCATAAACGGCATCCTTTTCGGAATACCCCTCAAAAAAGGACTGGGCGCTTAACAGATTCCAGAGAACGTCGTCGGAAATCCGCTGCTTCTCATCGATTAGGTGCTCCCGGAGCACGCCGGATACTGCCTGCGAAAAGGACCAGCGATTTCGTCCGGCAATCTCCTGAATTTTTTTCTTGAGGAGCTTCTCCTCGTCCTCGGCAACATAAATGGTCCAGTTACCCACCCCCGCCTCCTTGTTTCTTATATATTCTTATAGAAACCACTTGAAGTCAAGAGACGATCAAACTCGCGTACCCGACCACCGAGCCGTAATCGCCGGTCACGTCGCCGCTGGTCTTGTGTTGGATTAGCTCCGTCTTTTTGGCCCCCAGTTCCCGGGCGGCAACCAGCATCACGGTGGTTGGAATAATCCCGCACATCGTGACGCCGTTTTTCTTCACCTCGCGGTAAAGTCCTTCCGGATCGAGTTTGAGGATCTGGTCGATCGCCACCTGGTTTTTTTTGAGTGTGACCTGCTGGTTTTCGTAATGATTCATGTCGGAGCTGGCGATGATCAGCACCGGCTCCGGCGATGACCGGACGGTCTCGGCAAGTCCCTTGCCGATCTTGAGGCAAATCTCGTACGGAAGATACGAGAGCGTGACCGGCACGAAAGAGAAATCGGGCTTCAGGGACTGCAAGAATGGGAGCTGGACCTCGAGCGAGTGCTCCTGAAGATGCGCCTCAGTGTCCTCCTCCAGTGAGAGACAATTTTTCATGAAACGGTTCCCCAGATCGCGGTCAATCGGCGCGACACCGAGTGGGGTCTCCCAGCCGTCGCGCAGGTCGATCGAACAGGGGGCGCCGGAGCCGGTGTGATTCGGGGAGAGGATGATCAGTTTTTGTGGGAGGTCAATCTGCCGGTACAGCGCCCCGGCGACCGCGCCGCTGTACATGTATCCGGCATGCGGGACGACCAGACCAATCGCCCGTCGCTTCGGCATTGGCGGTCCGGCCAGACAACGGGTTAATTCTTTTTTGAGTTTTTCAGGTTCAGCGGGATAAAAACTGCCGGCAACGGCCGGTTTGCGTATCGTCATAGCGGGGGGTGTTACTCCCTCTGTTTCACCGAACCCTGCAACCACGGCATCATCTTACGGAGCGTACCCCCCACCTTCTCGACCTGGCTCTTGACGGTCTCATCGCGTCCCTTGTTGAGAACCGGGTTTCCCTTCTCGCACTCGGCGATATACTCCTTGGCGAACTCGCCCGACTGGATCTCCTTCAAAATCTTCTCCATCTCCTTCCGGGTCTGGCTCGTGACGATCCGCGGCCCGCGGGTATAGTCGCCGTACTCGGCGGTGTTGGAGATCGAATAGCGCATGTTCGCGAGCCCGCCGTTGTAAACGAGGTCCACGATCAGCTTCAGTTCGTGCAGACATTCAAAGTAGGCAATCTCCGGCTGATACCCCGCCGCAACCAGCGTTTCAAAACCGGCCTGCATCAGGCTGGTCACACCGCCGCACAACACCACTTGCTCGCCGAACAGGTCGGTCTCGGTCTCTTCCTTGAAGGTGGTTTCGATGACGCCGGCCCGTGTTCCCCCCAGCCCCTTGGCATACGCCAGCCCGGTCTCCCGGGCATGGCCCGTTGCATCTTGTCCGACGGCAATGAGGCAAGGAACCCCGACCCCCTCCTGAAACTGCGTCCGGACCAGATGCCCCGGTCCCTTGGGGGCGATCAGGATGCAATCGAGGTCCGGCCGGGGGATGATCCGCTTGAAGTGGATGTTGAAGCCGTGGGCAAAAAACAGCGCCGCCCCTTTCTTCAGGTTTTTCTGCAGATGCTCGTCCCAGAGTTGTTTTTGATTTTCGTCCGGGACGACGATCATCACGACGTCGGCCATGCGTGCCGCCTGATCGGCATCGGTCGTGACCGTCAGCCCGGCCGCCTTCGCCCGGTCAATCGCCTTGCTCCCCGGTCGCAGGGTGACCATGACATCCAGCCCGCTGTCCTTCAGATTCAGCGCATGGGCATGTCCTTGTGAACCGTAACCGAAGACGACAATTTTTTTCCTCTTGAGCGGTTCGAGCGGGGAATCTTTATCGTAATAGATGGTGGCCATAGTGAGGACCGACCTCTAGTACAGTTTCCGGACGCTGTCCAGGGCCAGTTGGGGGAAGCGGGCTTCCGCAGGGGCAACCCGGTCGGGCCAGGTCACTTCGGGGGATTCCCCAAAAAAGAGATTAGAGGCAATCTGCTTTTTCATCTGTTTTCGAAAAGCGTATTCTTCGGACACGAGGAACTTGCGGCATTTTTCGGTGAGCCACTCGCCAAAACGGATGAGCGTTTCCTTGAAGACGCCCCAAGTGAATCTCCGCGGAGCGACCGCATTCAGGAACCAGCGGAGATCCCGATAGTAAGGGAAATGTTTCCATCTTAAAAAATCAAGATCATAGGAAGAGAGGTGCTTGGTCCTGACATTCGCAAAGAGTCCCGAGTAGCGCCGGAAGTCTGGGTTGACGACCATCCCCTGTTGTTCCAGATCGGCCGTCAAGGGGACATTCGGGTAGGGCGTCAGAATCTGAACGAGGTAGGAGTCCAGGGCCTGCTTCCGCATGAAGGCAAACTGGTCCAGCAGATCCTCCTCCGAATCGTCGGGGCTCCCCAGGACGAACCCCCCCATGATCATGATTTTATTTTTCCGGAGTTCCCGAATCACCTCACGGGCCAGTTCCACGATATTCCCCTTCTTGTAATTCAGCAGGTTTCGCTTGGAGACATTTTCAATCCCGAGGAAGACCAGGACAAATCCAGCCTCGGCCATCTTTTGGACCACCCGGATGTCCCGGTAGAGTCCGGCAACGGACGCCTGGGTCGAGAACTCCAGGACCCGGTTTAAGCGCCGTTCGATGATCCCGTCGCAGAGTTGTTCCAGGTGTCCTGGTTTGAGGGTGATATTGTCGTCGACAAAAAAGATTTCTTGCGTCCCGAGGCGTGCCGCCTCGGTCAGATCGTCGAGGATGCGGTCCAGAGGATACGGTCTGAAATTCCGACCGTACATCTTCGTGATGCTGCAAAAGTTACAGGGGAGCGTGCAGCCGCGGGAGGACTCCGCGTGATCAAAGCGACGACCGTGGATGTGATACCCTCCCCACAGTCTCGAACCTCGAGCCGGCGGCATGATCTGTTCGAGCGGTGATATGGGACGCTCCGGATTGTGGTGAAAAGATCCCCCCTGTCTCCAAGAGAGTCCCAGGATCGGGCCGAAATCCTGATCCCCCCGCTTGAGCGTGACAACGAGCTCCCGGAGGGTGACCTCGGACTCCCCGCGGCAGATAAAATCAAAGCGGTGTGTGTCCTGCTCCCCGATCTGACGGTACGTCATGGAGGGGTGATAGCCTCCCAGGGCAATCGGAACGTCGGGATTCCAAGAACGAATCTCTGCCGCAACCCGTTTGGCCGTATCATATTGAAAGGTCATGCAGGAGAGTCCGACGACGTCGGGCCTGACCTTTTCAAGGGCTTCACGGATCGCGGCTGGGACGTTCTCCCGTTTCAGGATCAGATCCGCCACCGTGACGTCCGCCTCCTCTTTCAGATTTCCGGCCAGCGAGGCGAGCCCCAGGTTCGGCGGACGGCAAAACCGGGGGAAAAGCGGATGGGTCCCGTCCGGCATGGAAAAGAGCAGGACTCTCATGAGGACACCTCTTTTGGGATTTCCTTGGTTCCGATCCTGAGGAGATTCCCCCGCCAGAATTTTTGGAAACCGGCCGCCGGGACGCGAAGGAACCCCTCCCGGGATCTTGCGGGATCGAACAACGTGACGCTCCTGCGATCGCTCTCGACAATCACGACATAGTGATCGTCCCGGATGTGGGCGATCAGCGGTTTGGGTGCATCGATCAGGGCCCGGTAGTTCCGCTTCTCCCCCACGGCGGTGAAACCGGTCTCTCGGGCCAGCCGGGCCAACTCGCTCATCGGGAGACCCTGAGGGGTGAGAGAAACTTTTTTCTCGAGGGCCGCCGACGAGACCTCCTCACCGAGGTAACTCATCACATAGGCCAAGGACTCGAGGCCGCAGGTATGACTCTTCCTTTGCTCGAAGACCGCCGTCACCGGCTCCCCTGACCTCAGGGCGTTTTCCGAGAGGCTGGCGAAGGACCCGGTTGTCTCCCGCGTCTGATAATGGACCGCCAAGGAGCTTGAACCGGCCATCAGGACTGCCATGCCGCAAGCGCCCGCCGTCTGCCAAACGACACCTCTCCACGGGGCTCTTCCGGCGGACAGGGCGGGAGGAGGCACTTTTCTCAACGGATACAGCCCTCCGCCGACCCACACGAGGGAAACAACGACCAGCCAATCGCCAAAGCGCATGTAGGGCGTCCGCTCATTTCGTGGCTCGACCGCGCCCATCAGGACACCTTCCTCGTAAAAATTCAAGTGGGTCGTGATGCGCCCTGCCGGATCCACCGCAAAGGAGGGGCCGGTGTTGGCAGCCCGGATCAGGAATCGGCCGGTTTCAATCGCCCGGAACTGGGCCACGCGGGCGTGGAGGAGGGGGAGGACCGACCGTCGGAAGGGGGCATCCGAGGAGGAGACGAAGAGGAATTGAGCCCCCTCGTTGGCCAGATGGCGGGCATAAGTCGGGAAGCAGGATTCAAAACAGATCATCGCGCCGAAAGGTCCATATCTTGTCGGCAGAAGCTTGCCTCCGGTTCCTGCGGTGAACTGCGATTCGCCGATCGGCGTCAGGTAATTCTTGTCGTATCTCCCCAGCAGGCGACCCTCAGCTGAAATCGAAAAGATCGAATTGAACCGCCTGAATTCCTGATCCAGATCGGCAGAGGAGAGGAGAATGTCGGCCCGACCCTTTTGCCCCAGGCGCTGAATCTTTTCCCGCAGACTCGGAATGCGGAGGTTAAAATAACCGTTGCCTCCCTCCGGCCAGATCAACAGGTCAACGGGCTGCGAGAGGGCCGTCTGCGACAGCCGGTCGAGGTGGTTCGTCAGCCCCTGGCGGATCTCGGGCCTCAACCAGCGGTACCGATAGATCTCGGACGGGACGCGCGGTTGGAGCGCCGCAAAGGAAAGGGCCTTTTGACGGTCGCCGACCCGGTGGAGACGGGTGCCCCCATAAAGAAAAATGAGGAGGGAGAGGAAACCGAGGATCACCGTGTGCACAGCGAGGGGACGCCATCGCTTCTCTCGAATCAGGTCATAACCGTAGGCGAGCGATGCGCTGCCGGCGGTTAAGATGAAGGAGACGCCGAAGATGCCGGTCACGGAGGCGACCTGGATCAAACGGGGATACGCAGTCCCGGCCACGGCAAAGTTAATCGGGAGTGCCACCGTGGGACTCGTGAGGAGATATTCGATCAAAACCCACAGCGAGGGAGCCAGCCAGGGGGTCCAGAGGGTCGGATAGAGGTTACGGTAGGCGCGGTGGTAAAGAAGGCCGACCGCCCCAAAAAGGAGGGAGAGCCCCAACCAGCCGCCCAGGGTAAAGATTTTGGAAAAAAACCAGACGCTATAAAAAATTCCGCCGAGCGCGATCAGTGCCGTTTGAACGGAAAGAAAGACAGCCTGGGTGCGGGAAGGGCACCGATGGAGGGCAATCAACACCGGGACGAAGGCGAACCAGGCCAGACTATTTAAATCAAACGGCGGAAGTGCGAGGAGGATCATCCCCCCCGAGAAAAAGGCGGCAAGCCACTGCATTCTCTTTTCCTAGTAGGGATGCAGGAGGATCGATTCCCGAGCCAGGATGACACGATCTGTGGCGGAATCGCCGCAATAAGTATCGGTGGAGCCGTCGTAGTCCTTCACGATTTCGGCGACAAAGGCGGTCGGGTCCCTTGTCACGAGGTTCCCGGAAAAGTTACCGGAGACCTCACCACTCAGGGCCCAGCTGCCGTTGGTGGTCATGACGTCATCTCGGGCCAAGTAATCATCCAGCCAGATGCGCAGGCGGAGATTCTGACCGGAATCCCCGTCGACCGACCGGTAGCTGACTCGGTAGTAAAAGGTGGAGGTCGTGTTGATGGAGTTGTCGTGGTACGGGTTCTCGATGTCGAGCTGGGAGGAATAGGTCCCGCCCCAGAGGTTCCCCATCTCCTCTTCGGACAGGCGCTGGACGACCGGACTCTCCTGCAACAGAGAAGGGGTTGAGGCCCAGAGGGGGCCGCCCGGTATCAGTGAAACTTGGGAAATGACGAGGAAGAAAGCTGCGATTGTCTTCATTGGAATTCCTCCCTAATGCCCCATTCTGCCGTATCCCCGTACCTTGGGATTGTCAAGGAGAGTTGCAGCAGATGGCATAGGCGGTGATCGTTGGGCTTCCGGACCCCCCTGTTGAACCCGAGATCCCACACCTCCAGGCCCCACCGAGGAGCGTCCCTCCTCCCCCGGGCAGCGGTTTGTCCGTAAAGATGGAGACGTCAATCAGCCAGCTGCCGTTACCTTGGTTGTCACACCCGCCACTCACGAGAAATTCATCCTCGGCGCAGGAGGCCTCGACCGCCTGAGTGGAAGTCAGAGAAATCTGCTCCTCCACGAGATGACACAGGGCAGGATCAAAAACCCCTACGGCCCCGCTCGGGCCGGTCGGTCCCTCAGGCCCCTCAGGACCCCGAGGTCCCGTTGGACCGGCGGGACCGGTCTCGCCATCAATGCCGTCGAGACCCCGAACCCCACCTGTCCCATTACCCTCCTGCCCGCATCCGATCGCCGCCAGGCAGAGTGTCAGGCCAACCATCCAGGGGCCCCGGAGCGGCACCGGCATCCTCAACATGGACCCAAGCGCCAACGGTGGTCTGACGACCCTCCGAAACAGACTTGGCACCCAAACGCCCAAAACTCCGGTGATTCCCGCTAACGGGACGGATCCCTGTCGCCAGCAGCCTCCCGTCCCGGAATCACCCGACGGGACTGTTACCGCAACCCGATCAGCCGTTCGATCGTAAGTACCGGTCCTTTTGTGGCCCTGAACTTCGCTAAAAAATGACATAAGCAGCTCCTTTTCTAGACCAGCATGTTCATCAACTGGGTTGGTTTCCCCCTCCGTCTTGCGATGAGGGCCTCCGGGGCAAGGGCCACTACCCATAAGGCGGCGACAGAAGAGACAACCCTCCGGCTCAACCGAGACCCCCGGCGTGTTATCAGGACAGCGAGACCGGCGAGGGAGATAACGGCCGATAGGCAGAGCTGGCCGGAGTAAAAGGCCTCGTTGGTCTGAAAATCGGCAACCGCCCGGCTCTCTTGCTCCGGGTCTTGAGAAAGCAGATGGGCGAGATCCCCCCTTGCCTGGACCTCGACGGTCATTCCGTACATCCCCCCCAACAGACTCCCCACCACTGCACCGAGTACCATAGGCGGATGCCCCTCACTGGGCAGGCGCGTAAGGACCGCCCCGAGGATCGCCCCGCCGGCAGGGAAGAGGTGCCAGTGGAAATAGGTCTCGCGGACCCCGGAGTAGATATCCGCGGCGACTGACGATTGTTCGGGGAGGGAGAGGTTCTTTACCCCCCTCTTCTCAAGGGCATCCCGCCAGAGGCCGGAAAAGACCCAGACAGCCGCCTCCTCCTTCTGCCCGGGCAGGAGGAACCGACTGCAACCTTTCAGCGTTTTGACCCGTGCCGTTGTCTCCGCGAACAGGGGGTCACCCCCGCCGGAAGGCGGCGGCTGATACTCCCTCTGCAGGCAGGAAATAAAGTCTGGACCCAGTCCCATGGTGATGGCCGACCCTTCTGACAGGCTTGTCGGCTGGACCGGACAAAGGTTGCTAACGATTTACTTTGCTTCGATCAGGCGCTGTCAGCCCCGCTCTGGCGGGCGATGCGGACGATCCGGTTCTTCGTGTCGACAAAAACGACCCGCGGTCGATGCCGGATTGCCTTCGTGTTCGACAGATGGGCGAAGCTGGCGATGATCACCAGATCCCCCTTGCGGGCATGGTGGGCCGCCGCCCCGTTGATCTGGATCTGGCCGGAGCCGCGTGGCGCCGGAATCACATAGGTCTCAAACCGCCTTCCGTTGGTGACGTTCCAGACATGGACATGCTCGTGGGTGACCAGATCGGCCGCCCTCATCAGCGCGGCGTCAATCGAGATGCTCCCCTCGTAATGAAGGTCGGCCTTGGTGACCCGCGCCCGGTGGATCTTTGATTTGAGCAAGGCCCTCAACATGGCGGCCCGCAGGCTAGTTCAAGAGAGTTGAGTTTGGCAAGTGACTTTGTTAGGTTGAAGAGATGAAGCTCCGGCTCCTTGACATCCCGGCCGAAGGGTTTGATCTGACGGCGAAATCCGCCAAAGATCCCTGGTACCGGCAGGTGGTTCAGGAGGTCTATGGCGAGGATTTTCGGAACGGCACGGCAGTCATCAACCTCCATCTCCTCAAGACCTGTGACAATGTCTCGATCGACGGCCATGCCGATCTGGAGTTGAACCCCACCTGCGACCGCTGTCTGGAGCCCTTTTCCCGGCAGGTCTCGGTTCCTGTCGAAATGGTCCTCGCCCCCTGGAAGGAGCCGGAGAAACTGGCCGGCGATGACCGGGAGCTGGTGGAGGAGGATCTCAACTTTTCCTTTTACGAGGGAGAGACGATCGATCTCGCGAATATCATCCGGGAGTTTTTGTTGCTTTCGATCCCGATTCGGTATCTGTGTCAGGAGACTTGCAAGGGAATTTGCCCGCGGTGCGGAGAGAACTTGAATAAAAAAGATTGTCACTGCGAGTCCGCTCAAGAAGGAACCTTAAAATCGATGATGCCAAAAATCCTCTTGCTTGTTTTTCTCCTGGTCTCCTTTTTTCCGATGGTCAGCTTTGGGCAAGAGGAAGAGACGCCGCAATGGACCACCAGCGGAGAGCCGTTCAACTCCCCCGCCAAGCCGAGAAAGGGTTTCTTTGCCGCGGCCGGTCCCCAGGTTTCCGGTTTTGTC
Organism: uncultured Pseudomonadota bacterium; assembly: GCA_964471095.1. Taxonomy (GTDB): domain Bacteria; phylum UBA10199; class UBA10199; order JACPAL01; family JACPAL01; genus CAYYFU01. The sequence continues at coordinate 9,957 of CAYYFU010000001.1, read as the reverse complement.
AACGAGATCCGCCGGCCGGCGATCGGTCTTGATCTGCGCGGCGGATACGGCCTCACGGACCAATGGTTGGTATCGCTGAACGGGGAATGGAGTTTCACCAAGCAGTTCGATGTCATTTTTAACTTCTTTGATTTTGTCCCCCATGTTTCCTATTTCTGGATGGAGGACGCCTATCTCTTTGGCGGGGTTGGTCCTTCGATCGCGCGTTCCGGGGGCGGGACGCAGGTCGCCGGCTTCTCGACGCGCCGGGCCGAGACACAGTTTTCCTGGGTCGGCGGGGCCGGGGTCGGTTATGAATTCATTACCGGCTCCGGACTCTCACTGGTGGGCGAATTTGCAGGGGTCTATCGACGGATCAGTTCGGGAAATTTCTTTCAACCGGTGGTTCGTGCCCTGCTGGTTTACCGATTTTAATCATTCCGAAAAATCGAGGCAAATTTATAAGTTAGGAACATAATTTCCTAAAACGGAATTATATTTCCTGATATTAAACATATTTCCGCTATCTATTTCCAAAAGTTTTCAGAGTATATACAATATAATATATTGAAATAATTAGTGTTTATTTAATAAATAAATAAAAACACTAAAAAGTTAGTTTGGCTTGATTATTGCTCACAATAAGATGCCGTAATGACAATTATTTTAAGAAATATGGTCTGGTCCGTTGCGATCGTCCTGATGGTGTCAGGTTGCGGTGGTTCGTCGGACCGGAATGAGGTGACGCCAACCGGTGTGATTGAGGAAGGTGAAGCAACCACCACCGCATCGGCGGCGCTGAGGATTATCCAAGGGGCTGTCCCTTCCGAGGAGCAGGGGTGTGAGGCTGATACGGTGACCTGCACCGTCCCCGATGGTGAGACCTTTTCGACCCCGGTGGAGGAAGGTTGCAGTTTTAGCCTCGAGGTCCCGGTCGGGGAATCCTGCGTGATTACCTTCGAGAAGGAAGACGAGGTGGTGGCTGTCCTGATGATGGAGGGTTCGACCGTACGCGAGATTGCGTCGGAGGGAGCGCCGATCGATCTGGGAGAGCTAACCTTCAGTGGGAGGACGGCAAGGAGATCCGAGAAGAAAAGCGAGACGAGCGATGAGGATCACCACGACGGAGATGACGTATCCGTAAAGCATCCCCAGACCCTTCCCTGTGAAGACCACAAGATTGCGATTTGCCATATCCCTCCCGGCAATCCGGCCAATGTCCAATTCATTTGCGTCGATGAGAGCTCCGTCGACCTCCACAAACACCTCAAGCATGGCGATGCCGTAGGAGAAGATTGTGCCCCCGCGCCGGAACCGCCGGAGGAAGAATGCGTCGAACCGGAACCGTTGGATCCCGCCTCATGTCCGTACTGCAAAATCCTCACCCTCGACGTGACCATCGATGGGAATCCCGCCAGCGTGACGATCTCCAATCCCAATGGGGAGCTCTCGTCCGGCCCGATTTCTCCGGATGCGAATGGCGTCTATCACATCGACCCTGCCTATTTTGGCGAGACCAAGGTCCTCGTTCCGGCCGCCAGTACTGGCAAGGGAAAGTCCCCAAAATCGGGGACGGAAATCTGCTCCATCCATACCTCCTGCTCCGTGGAGCTGGCGGTCGGACAGCCGTGGGGGAGTTGCCGGATTGTCAGATTTACCATGGTGGGGGAATTTGGCGAGACACCGTGGAAAGAGACCGAATTGCCCGCCGAATGCAAACCACCAGCGGTGGCGGAGGAGGATCTCTGTTCAGTCTGCGGTGATGGAGAACTGGCCGGAGATGAGGAATGTGACGCGGGAGAGGCAAATAGCGATTCCACTCCGGATCTCTGCCGGACCCT
>CAYYFU010000001.1:1169-8127 GCA_964471095.1 uncultured Pseudomonadota bacterium | reverse complement strand
CTTCTGTGGGGATGCGGTGCCGGATAGCGGTGAAGAGTGTGACGATGGAGGATATGTCGATGGCGATGGATGTAATCACGAGTGCCGTCTGGAGGTCTGTGGTGACGGTATCCTCCAGGGCGGTGAACAGTGTGATGATGGCAATGCGGTGGACGATGATAACTGCTCTAATTCTTGCGTGATAGCGGTTTGCGGCGACGGCACGGTCAACAACGGCGACCAGTGCGACGACGGAAACCTGGTATCAGGGGACGGTTGCAACGCAAGCTGTCGGACTGAATTTTGCAGTGACGGTGTGGAGCAGAGCGCCCTGGGCGAGCAATGCGACGACGGGAACTCCTTCAACAATGATGGATGCAGCAGTTCCTGCCTGAATGAACGGTGTGGAGATGGAGTGCAGCAATCGAGTGAGGCCTGCGATGACGGAAACGCGAACAACGCCGACAGCTGCACGAACAGCTGTGCAACGGCTCGTTGCGGAGACGGCTTCCTCTCCCTCCAGGCCGGTGAGCAGTGCGACGATGGGAATCTGTCCAGCGGCGACGGTTGTACCTCCTCCTGTGTTCAGGAGCGATGCGGTGACGGGATCATCAACAACAGCGGGACAGAATCGTGCGACGATGGCAACACCAGTGGCGGTGACGGTTGCAGTGGTGCCTGTCAGAAGGAAATCACGGACGAGCCTCCCACCTTTGGTGGGGGTGGCGGGTCAGGCGATGAGAGGCCACGCTTCTAGATTTTCTTTACAGATGGAGCTAAAAAATCTATCAAGGTCGCGGGGGGGCCAATATCAAAGGAATTATCACTCAGGCCTTGGCACTGGTTCTGTGGCTCCCCTGTCTTAATGTCCCGTTACTTTATGCCGAGGGCCGGGCCCAGGTCGGGACAACCCAGCGTCTGTTTGCCGGTAGCGTCCTCAAAGTGGATATCCTCGACGCATCGACGGAAACCTTTACCTGGACGGGACGGACGGCGTCCGATTCCTTCGACAATCCCAACACCAATGTTTCGATAACGGTCACTGCCCCGAACGGCACCTCGCTGGGGACCTTTGCCACCGGGAGTACCATCACCCCGCTGGCCGGCGTGAATGGGGCGTATGAGATCCGGATGACCTCCGCCTCCGTGACGCAGGACGACGTCCTTTCGACCTATGATGTTACGGTCAATCCGACCCCATCGGCCCCGGCCGGTCGCCTCCATTCGACCCGTTGGGTCTTTGACGCCTCCACTTTCACCCAGGCCAACGCCACCAATGCCAGTTTCTACGCGATCGTTGACGGTGGTGATGATGACCATACGGGCGTCGTGGAGCTTAAATTGGAAGGGTTGGCGGGATTTATCTATGACATTGTGGCGAACGATACCGGTGTGGATGGTTCCGAGGCAGGCCGCAGTGTCCGCCAGATCGGGAATACACTGACCCCGGAATTCGAGATCTACCTGAATCCCCCCTCCACGGCGACTTACACGGTGGTGGCGCCAACGGTCGATGATTTTCTCTTTCAAGGGCTGGATGAAAACGGGAGTCCGACGGCCAATAGCGCCTGCAATGGGCTTGTCCCGGGTCAAACCTCCGGTAATTTTACCTTCACCTCCAACGTCGGTGGGAGGTACGCCCTCATTTGTGATTTAAACGACGATGGCGTTTTTGATCAATCGAGTGACAACGATCTCTCGCTCCGGGGGGCGGTGACCTCCGGTTCCAACACCGTCTCCTGGAATGGGACGAATAACGGCGGGAACTTTGTCCGCGACGGGACCTATGATTGCATGGCGACGATCTCCGTCGGGGATTATCACTATGTCGGACGGGATATCGAGACGAGTTATCCCGGTCTCCGTCTTTTTACCCTGGACTCCTCTTTGAACCGAACGGGCCTCGGTATGTTTTGGAATGACACCGATGTCTACGGGACCCTGGGCGGAGGGGGTGACGGCGATGCGGTCACGATGCCCGGCGGGGAAGTTCCTCCGGTCACTTCAGGTTCCGAGGGGGTCAATGCCGGGAATTATGCAGAGTCAGCGGTGGCCAACGTGAATGCGAGGTCGTGGGGAAATTTCAACACCTCGGGGACCAGTCAGGGGAACCTGACCTTTCTGGATACCTTCGCCTTTCTTTCTGCAACCCAGTCAACCACCGTCGTGGTTGTGACGGTCAACAGCCGCCAGCTCGATTCCGATGAGGATGGGATCACCGATTTTGACGAACTCTGCATTTATGGCTCGGATCCCGCGCTGTGCGACACCGACGGTGACTGCCTCTGCGACGGAACGGAGGTCAACACCACCGGCACCGATCCGCTGAGAGTGGATAGCAGCGGAGATGGGGTCAGCGACGGGGAGGTTTTTCGGAACCTGCGGGATATCTTGGCGGCCTCCTGTGATTCACTCTCGGTACAAGGGGGCGGGATTTCATTATCCTCCTGCAGCCTCACCCCCGGTCGGGCGATCGATCGGTCGCTGTTTTGGCTGTTTCTTGGGGCGGTCGGATTCTTGAGTTTCATAAAAAGGCGAATCTGGCGATGAGGATCTCATGGGGTCTATTGGGGATCTGGTTGTTGCTTCCGATCCCGCTCCAGGCCCTGAACACACAGTCGCTCCGTCCCTCCACCGGGGCGGTGCGAGGTTACCACCTGTTCACTTCGGAGATGTTGCCTGCCCGTGCCACGGCCTATGGGCTTCATTTTAACTATGACCGGCAGCCGTTTGAGGTGGCAACGGTTCGGGCGGGCAGCCGTCGGAGCGTCGGGATTGTTGATCATTTCCTTACCACCGATCTGGTGTTCGCCTATGGCGCCAACGAGCGTCTGAACCTGGGAGTCGGCCTCCCTTTGAATCTTTATCACAATGCTGCCCCGACCCTGATCCCGCGGAGAGACGCAGGGGGCGGGGATATCGGAGATCTCTGGTTGAATGGCAAGGTGCAGATCTTTGACGCCGATAAAACAACGAGTCATCTGGGGCTCGCGGTGATCCCGTTTCTGACGATCCCGACCGGGCGCGAGTCGATCCACTTTGGGGATGAATCGGTCACCGGTGGGGGATGGCTGGCAGGGGATCTGCAGTGGAGGGAGAACCGGTTTTATCTGAACGCCGGGTCGCGATTTCGGCATACCCGTGAACGGATTGTGGATTTAATCGCCTCCCATGAGTTTCTCTTCGGGGCCGGATTTCATCGCCCCCTCTACGCCCCCTGGCGGACCGAGCTGACGGCGGAGGTGTATGGGTCGACCCGATTCGCCAAATTCTTCAGTGAGCATGCCTCGACCCCGGTGGAGGCGATCGCCCTCGTGCACAAGAAATGCATCAGGGACTGGCCGGTCTTCCTGCATGCCGGGGCCGGGATCGGACTGACCGCCGGTTACAGCACCTCGGACGTTCGGGGGATTGTAGGCGCCACCTATACGTTTGGTGAAGGGGTCTGCAAGCCGGCCCCCAAGAAGAAGGTGATGTTCATCCGCTTGAAGGAAAAGATCCACTTTTATACCGACAGTTCAACGATCCAGCCGAGGTCGTATTCGACCCTGAACGATGTCGTTCGTATCCTGCAGGACCATCCGGAGGTTCGCAAGGTCCAGATCGAGGGGCACACCGACTCGCGGTCCAGCGATGCCTACAACCAGAAGTTATCGGAGCGGCGCGCCAAGTCGGTCCACGACTATCTGGTCTCTAAGGGAATCGAATCAGGGCGTCTTGTCTGGGTCGGTTACGGGGAGTCGCGCCCGATCGCCTCGAACGAGACGACCGAAGGGCGGGCAATGAACCGCCGGACCGTGTTGCGGGTTTTGGAGGTCGATGAGTCCTTTTTACCCAAGGGGGGGAGGGTACGGGTCGAGAAGGGGGATATTGAATTCCGCAGGGATGAGACGGTGTATCAGGATTTCTGATTCAACCGACCTAACTGATAAAGCAACAAGGAACCAACCAGGAACGGGAGAAAAACCCTCGGACCTTTCCCGGCAATACGGTCGGCAGCGCTCAGAAGCGTCGTTACACCCCTCAAGGTAGATCTTGCCGTCGCACTGACAACCGCCCCCGCGACCCTTCCCCCGACCTTGGCAGGAACTCCTGTCGCCCGCGAGGCGCCTCGCACGATTCGGACCGCTGTCGGGTGAGTTGGCGCGACCTGTATCAGGATTTCTCTAGCCACGTGACCCGCCATATAAAATTCCCTTGAGCATAACGATCGGTATATCGACGAGACAGCAAAAAGGTTGCTAGGATTTGCTGCCTGCCGTTCCCGTGATGTACGATAATTCAAATATGTTGCATATGATTCATTTATGAATTATACTGTGAATATGACGGTCCAGGAAACAATGGAACAGGCGTTGGGACATCCTGCCAGAATACGAGTATTAAGGATTCTCAAGAAACCTGGCGCAGGTCTCATGAGCATACGCCAGTTGGCCCAGTTCACCTCGTTGAATGCCGTGAGCCTCGCCAGAACCCTTCGTGCCCTCAAGGAGCTGGGTGTCGCTGATTATGTCCAAGCAGGGCGTTCTCAACTGTGGAGAATGATGCCGAGCTACGCGACTGCTATTCTCGCTCCTCTCCTAGACCAGTTGTCGAGGGCGCCAACGTTGCCGGAAATTATCGCCCAATTTGTAAAGGTCGGCGGTCCGGTCCCGGCAAGGATCGAGGAAATCATTCTCTATGGATCAGCCGCCTCTGGAGAGGCAACGGCAACGAGCGATATCGACCTCTGCTTTCTTCTCCGGTCGGAACCAAGGGACATAGAAACTGACCGTTTTTGCGACAGTTTGAGGCAAAGGGTTTCGGAGGTGATTGGGATGAGGGTGTCACCGTTTTTTATTTCAAAAAAAAGGTTTCGTCTGTTAAAAGCACCCTTACGGAGCAACATCAGGACTGGAATCTCCCTTTATGAAAAAGACAAGGACTCGGCAGGCCGATCGGTCTGAATACAAAAACTACCTCAAGGTGGCGCAGGAATATTTGGGGAGCGCACGGGCTAATGTTGAAAACCGGCGCTTCATTCCGGCCTGCGGCGATTCTGTTCATGCGGTCATTGCGGCAGGCGATGCCCTCACCATCTTTTTTCTCGGACGGAGGAGTGCGGGCCAGAACCATCTGGACACCATTCATTTATTGAAGCAGGTGGTGCCGGGTGATCAGGACCTCTCGCATCAGATCGTTCGTTATCAACGGATCTTGGGCGTCAAAGAGGCGGCAGAATATGGAGGCGGGCGGGTGAGTGAGGGTGATGCTTCGTCAGCGATCCGGGATGCGGAGAGGTTTATCTCCTTTGTCCAGCAACGTTTGAAATAACGAGTACTCCGAATAAAGCACAGGGCCCAGCAGCAAAAAGGTTGCTAAGATAGATTAGACTGAAATCCGGCGGGTTGCACGGAATAGGACCTGGGAGCCGTGAGCGTAGATCGGTTTAATCGGAAGCGTCGCACCGGCTGGAGTTGTTGCTCTGATCCCCTCCACCGCTGTCATCACGAGACCATGGGAGGCATAGGTCCCGTCCGGTTGGAACGCATGAACCAGGTGGAGCTGGAAAGGGATCCCGTTTGGGACCCAGGGGAGAGAAGGGACCTCTCCCACCTTGAAGATGTAAAGCCCGCCCTCCGATCTTCTCTCGAAAGATTGCAAAAGGTACGAATCACTTCCCAGGGCGGTTTTCAGATCTTCGGCCGTCCTAAACCCGCGAGGAATCGTCCCGGTGAAGAGGCGCTTCGCCGGAGATCCTTCTAGGACCGGCAGGATATCAGAGAGGAGCTTGGGTACAAAATTGGCGATAGCAAAGGTCTTTTCCGGGAAGAGGGTGCGGAGTCCTTGGCCATCCAAGCTGGTATCGGAGCGGAGGTAGTGACGTATTCCGCCGCCGGGACCTTCTATGAAAATAGATTCGAGGCGGTCTGATGCTTCCGTAACAGCTGTCCACTGAACCCTATGATCCATAAGGGTTCCATTCGTTGGAGAGATCGGGATTCTGACCGTAGTGACCTCAACGGTCAAGGGCATGCTCGAACTCGCTCTTTGGGCAGAGATCGTCCCCCTCATGGCGGTCAGTTCCAGCGACCAGCGGCCCCCTCTCACCGGGAGGTATCGGGCCGACACCTCGATCCCCTCCTCAAAGGCAGGCCACGCCACCTCATAGCGTAGTTTCTCGGTCGTGGAGAGGAGTCCATGCCGAACTGTCCCCAGACGCGCGACGAGTGAGGCCTCGCCGGTGAGGATCTGTCTAACGGACACCCCCGCTTTTGGTCTCGTCATCCATCTTATCTGAACAAGTCGATCGATCAGCACCCGCTGTAATCTCTCCAGGTTAATTATCGGAGCCCGATGACCCCGGGTCATGGCGGCGGCGAGGACCCCGATCCCAAGCAAAGAAAAGGAGGGGGCAAACCATTTTGAGAAGGTGGGCCTCGAATCGCCCTCCATCCGAAAGCCCGTGTGATTCAACGGGACGGGATCCGCTGACGGTTGGGGTGGAATCGCCGCTGGTGCCTCCCGGGCCGGCTGGATTGCCTCATGAAAGCCAAGGTTGATGAAATCTCCTATCGCCATGTCCTGCTTCTCGGCACCCCGGTTTAAAGGTTGCTAAGATTTTTGGGCGGCGGTCAGGATCATCTTTTCGGTCGTTTTCCAGTCGAGGCAGGCATCGGTGATCGAGATGCCGTACTTCAGCTGACGGAGGTCTTTGGGAATCGATTGATTCCCCGCAAAGAGGTGGCTCTCGATCATCATCCCGAAGATCGAGCGGTTTCCACCGCTCACCTGCCCGATCAGATCCTCAAAAACAACCGGTTGGCGAAGGGGGTCTTTATTGGAGTTGCCATGACTGCAATCCACCAGGATTTCTTTTCTTAAGCCCGCCTTTTCCAGGGATTTTTCCGAAAGGGCGACGCTTCCCCGGTCGTAATTCAGCTGCCTACCGCCCCGCAGGACCAGATGGACATAGCGATTGCCGCGCGTCTCGAACACC
>CAYYFU010000001.1:0-1159 GCA_964471095.1 uncultured Pseudomonadota bacterium | reverse complement strand
TCGATTCCGAGAAAGTGGTGAGGGGTCAGGGCTGATTTCATTGCGTTGATCGCGACGTCGATGTTCCCATCGGTCCCATTCTTGAACCCGACCGGGGCGGAGAGGCCGCTCGCCATCTCCCGATGGGTCTGGGATTCAATGGTGCGGGCGCCGATCGCATACCAGGAGATCAATTCAGAGAGGTATTGCGGGACGACCGGGTCGAGCGCCTCCGTGGCGGTTGCCAACCCGATTTCGGTAATTTGCAAAAGGAGCTTGCGGGCCTGCTTGAGTCCCTCCTCAATATGGAAGGAGTCATCCAGAAACGGATCGTTAATAAATCCCTTCCAGCCGATGGTCGTCCGCGGCTTTTCAAAATAACAGCGGATCACGATAAAAAACCTTTCGGCCACTTGGTCGGCAAGTTTTTTGAGCCGCTCCGCATATTCGAGCGCTGACTTGGGGTCATGGATCGAACAGGGACCGACCACCAGGAACAGCCGCGGGTCTTTGCCATCAAGGATATGCTGGATCGTCAGACGCCCCCTCATGACCGTTTTGAGGCTCGCGTCGGTCGCGGGGAGGAGCCGCTGGATCTCCGCCGGTGTCGGCACCGGCTTGAACCCGGCAATGTTCGTGTTGATTAGTTTTTTCTCGTCCATGGCTTCTCTTCTTTAGTTCTTTTCAAAGATCAATTTGGCCCGGCCGGTAAATTCTTCGCAGTTCTTTCGTGCCTGATCGGCCTCCTGCTGATCCGGCTCGTCGGGGAAACCGTAATCCCCCTCCAGCCGTTCCTCAAAGAGCTGGGTTAAGGTTTGATTGGTTTCCGGGGGAAAGATCCCCGTCCTGATGTACTCCTCGCGAAACAGGTGCAGATTGCCCGAATGGGTCCGGGCCTCTTTGCCCTTCAGGAGCAGCAGGGCCTGAACGACGTAAAAGGCGCTGTAGTAAAAACGGTTGATGGCGCCCCGAAAATCACCAGTCTCCAACAGCGTCTTGCCGGACCGCAGGGCCTCTTCCGACTGCCTCATCCGGTGTTCAGCCAGCCTTTTTTCCTTTTCATTCATAAAGCGGGATACCCTCCCTTTTGCTTTTTTTTACAACGAGCAAGGTTTTGAACGAAGGATTCTGCCACTCCTCCTGGGATAAATTCAGCACCTGCAGCAAAATCTCCTTGACC